>NZ_JBOFLP010000162.1:0-12998 GCF_051657925.1 Chroococcidiopsis sp. | reverse complement strand
GTTGCTTACACCTATCAGGAGAAAAAACCGTCGCTGGACATTTACCCAAAAGAGCTACTTGCTCTACCTCCTGCCCTTTTTTAACTCGTCGAACTCACGTTAATTTAAAAAATTTTGAGGAAAATTGGCTCAATAATAGAAAGTTTTAGCAATTGTCTAATATTTCTTAATCAATGACAATTAACTTAAGATGATTTCAGCTTAACAGTCAAAAATCATAAATTATAAATTATCGCTCGCAGAGTGTTAATTTGTCTTAACTTTTAGCGGAAAAGTCACTGTAAACGTTGAGCCAACTCCAACCTCAGAGGCTAATTCAATCTTTCCCTGCAACAGCTTGACTAAGCGCGAAACGATCGCCAGCCCCAAACCCGTGCTGTTGGGTATGGCGATCGTTCCGGCTTGAAAATAGGGTTCAAACACGCGCTGCTGTGCTTCTGGCTCAATTCCCACGCCTGTATCGGCAACTGCGATCGCCCATCGTTCGCGATCGAGCGCCCAACATTTCACCGAAATCTTTCCATCTGGCGTGTAGCGAATCGCATTACTAATCAGATTTGTCACAATTTGCTGCAATCGTAACGAATCCGTGACAACTTCTTTGGGGGCTGATGCTAGATCGAGGATTAATTTGAGTTCCTTCGCTTGTGCCGCAGGTTGCATCATCGCAACAAGATCGCTTACTAACCCGCGAATCTCGACTGTTGCAGGCTGTAGTTGCATTTGCCCTGCTTCGTATCGCGAGATTTCTAAAGCATCGTTAATCAGGTGTAATAAATGCCTACCACCGCTTAACACCCGTTCGATATGTTCTATATTGGTGTAGCTATCTTTTACCTCAACTCTGTCTTTCCGCTGTAGGCGCAAAAATAAATCGGCATAGCCAATGATTGAAGTCAAAGGGGTTTTGAGTTCGTGGGCGAGATGGGAGAGATTTTCTCGATTTGCCCGCACCAGCCGCGTTAATTCCTGATTGTTGAGTGTCAGTTGACTTTGTAGCTGTTGTAGTTCTGCCAATCGTTGCTCGGTGTAGCTTTTAAAGCAGCGGGCGATCGCTTCATCAATCACAGTATCAATTAACCGAAAAGCACGAATCACCTCTAACGCTGAGCTTGTCTGCAAGCTTGTCTCAATGGTAGAGAAGATAACATAACGCAGAATTCGATACTCTCGGGCAATTTCCCCAGCCTCAAATCCTTGTTCTGCCCTAATGACACCGTGTTCTAAACTCACCTCTACTAGTGTCTTCAAATCGCTATCTTGTGATTGAGAAAGCACTGTTGCCATCGCTTGAATCACGCGCGGTATGCTATCTTGCAAAGATTTGTACGGCAGTTCGTTAGCTGTTTCAATTTGGTTATCTGCACGAATGGCAGCAATCCAGTCCTTCAAAATCGTATCGCTGTTATCGAGCAGCAGTTGACTGAAATCTTGCATCACTTCAAGCACGCATAGAGATAGGCATGGCAATCTTCAGTTTATAGGAACCTGCCAGATGGTGGAACCACTCTATCGTTCGATACTTCGGCAGCAATGCTACGGTGCTATTTCGCGAGTTGTTCATCCGCACTTCTGCCCCGTAGAGATAGCTGAAAAGCTTTTCGACACCAATAGCGGATCGATTCATCTGCTGAAGATTTTGGCTTGATGTTATTGTAATTGTCTGCAAAAATTGAACGCTACCCGAAATAATTTGACGAATTTGAGTAAGAATGTTAGATTTCTCTTCAATAGTTTGAAAACAGTTAGCCTAATCCAGTGGTGTTTGTGTTGAGGAGTTCAAAACTTTAGTAAAACTGGAGCGGAGGAACCAAAATCTGGGGCTTATCTGGTTCAAAGATGAATTAGCAAGAACGAGTATCGAGTTCAGAGCTTCATACTTCATCCTTGACAAGAAGAACATCTCTCAGTTCTAGCCCGTCAGCTAACTCCGTAGGCGTTGAGAGGAGACTGAAATAAGCAACATTATCAATAATGTTCTGCTTGGTTCAGCTTCCAAGGCTCGTACTGTTAAGCCTGTTGTACCTGCACTTGAAGAGACTGAAAAATAGCAGATGAAAATCCCACAAAAATCACTGGTAAAAATAAAGCAATTCGCCTTGAAGGATTGTCAGACGCGCAACGCCCACTCTAATACGCTTGAATTTCAAGCATCAAATAGAACTGCTACAGGTTCGGAATCACAAACAGATGCGATCGCTTCATTACCTTAGCCGTATGTAGCTAACTACCAATAAATATCAAGCGCATTAGTAGAGTTTTGCATGGATATAAAGCTCTACAACTTTGGCTAAAATAATTAATAATCAAACTAGTAGTAATAATATGGAAAACTGGCAGGCGATCGCTAGCACTATTACTTTCCTTAGCGTCATCTTTTTCGTGATGACAGAATGGATACACTTGACTATCGCGGCATTTTTAGGAGCCTTAATTCTGGTTTTTACAAATGTGCTAACACTAAATGAAGCAATTGGGTATATTGGTAATAGCTACTCTACTCTTGCTTTGTTTTTTGGCGTAATGGTGTTGGTACGAGCATTTGAACCCACAAAAGTTTTTGAATACTTAGCCACCCAAATTGTTATTTTAGCTAAAGGACAAGGCAAGCGCTTGCTACTGGGAATTGTGGCAATTACAACTCCAATTTGCGCTTTTTTGCCCAATGCTACAACAGTTATGTTACTAGCACCGCTGATTCCTCCGATTGCAGAGGAAGTAGGGGTAAACTTTGTACCGCTACTGATTTTAATGGTATTCGTAGCCAACAGTGCCGGATTACTAACATTGGTGGGAGATCCAGCTACATTTATTGTCGGAGATGCCGTAAACGTCAGCTTTGTTGATTACCTCACGCGCCTCAGTTTAGGTGGAGTTATTGCAGTTATTACTGTGGTTGCAATGCTACCATTTTTATTTCGTAAAATTTGGCATAAAGATTTAGAAGATTTAGAACATCTCCCTCATCCAAAAATCAATCATCCGCAAGTTTTAACATTAGGAATTGTTTTAATTGCTGGCGTTTTAATATTTTTCGTTATTGGTGAAATGTTACCAACTCCAATTTCTCCTGCTGCGGTAGCTTTATTAGGTGCAGCTTTAGCATTGTTACTGTCGCATCATAGCAAAATTGATACAGTTAATAATATTTTGCGAGATGTCGATTGGAGTACGTTAATATTTTTTATGTCCATTTTTGTCTTAATTGGTGGGCTAGAAAAAACTGGAGTCGTGACTAGCCTTTCTGGTGTTTTAGCAGTAATTTTAGGTAAAAATATTGCTTTAGGTTCGCTAGTATTACTCTTTTTCGTTGGCATAATATCTAGCGTCGTGCCGAATATTCCTTTAGTTGTGGCAATGGTTCCACTACTCAAACAGTACGTAGTTAATATTGGGTTAGCATCGCCAGCTATTTTAGAACAAGGTTATACTGGAGATCTACCAGCAGAAGTATTACCCTTGTTTTATGCCATGATGTTTGGTGCAACGTTAGGTGGAAACGGAACTTTAGTTGGAGCTTCTTCTAACATAGTCGCTGCCGGAATTGCCGAACAACACGGACGGCGAATTTCATTTAAAACCTTTCTCAAATATGGTTTACCCGTAATGGCAGTCCAATTAGTGACTGCTGCTATATATGTTACAATTCGGTTTTTGATTTAATGGGTCATTTGTCATTCGTCATTTGTCATTTGTGAATTGCGAGCGCCACCCAAAAAACTATCAGCACTCCTTTACCATCTAACAATTACCAACCACCAATTACCAAATAAATACATATATCTACAGAATGATTGACGGTAGAGAAATAGCGATGATATCTTAGGAAAGATCAGAGTAAGTCAGCCTAATCTAGTCCTTCATTTGCATATAGACGAGACTAGAACGGAGGAACCAATTGTAAGGGGCTTATCTTATATTTAAGAGGGGCATCTCTCAGCCCTAGCCCGTCAGCTAACTTCGTAGGCATTGAGAGGAGACTGAAGAGTAAGCATTATTTCATTAATGTTTTGAACTCATCAGTGTTCCTGTCTGGTACTGCTCGATTTTACGTACCTGAGATCGACTCTGAGGAGTATCAATATGATATTTCAGTTAAATCTTGCTACTCTAGCAGTAGCCGGACAAGCTGCGTGGAAAAGGGTTAGACCAATTGTTGTCAGGGATGCTGTTCTGTTACCTGCCGCTGGTTTCTTAGGCATCATTATTTTGTGGTGGGCGATCGCTCTTGTCAATCCCGAATTAATGCCTACTCCACCACAAGCATTGGTAGCGAATTTAGACTATATTCTCAACCCATTTTATCAACGCGGTCCAGGCGATTTAGGCATTGGCTGGCTGTTGTTGGCAAGTCTGCGACGAGTATTAATCGGATTTGCTTTAGGCGCAGCAGTAGCAATTCCTGTTGGCTTCTTGATTGGAATGTCAAAGCCAGCAATGATGGCACTCAATCCCATTATTCAAATCTTCAAACCCGTATCGCCTTTAGCGTGGTTGCCGATCGCCCTAGCTATTTTTAATTTGGCAGATCCCTCGGCAATTTTTGTAATTTTTATTACTTCTTTGTGGCCCACAATTATTAATACAGCCTTGGGTGTATCGAGCGTATCTAAAGACTATATCAATGTGGCTAGAGTTCTGGAAATGCCCCGTTGGAGACAAATAACTAAAATTATTTTGCCCGCTAGTTTACCTTATATTTTTACAGGTTTGCGAATTAGTTTGGGTATTGCTTGGCTGGTAATTGTTGCCGTAGAAATGCTTACAGGTGGCGTTGGCATTGGCTTTTTTGTCTGGGATGAATGGAGTCGCCTCAATTTGAGTTCTGTCTTCCTCGCAGTATTGGTAATTGGCTTAACAGGCTTACTATTAGATTTTGCTGTTGCCAAAATTGAATCGTTAGTCACTCACCGCCGCCCCACGTAGGAAGGGGTGAGGAGTGAGGAGTGAGGGGTGAGTAAAAGAATTAGGCACGATTTTTGTTGTTTGTCTGGCAAATGGCAAATGACGAATGACCAATGACCAATGACAAATAACTATGAACAACTGGACGCGACGCGAGTTTTTAGCAGGAATAGGCGCGACAGCAGGGGGAATGTCGCTGGGTAGCTGTGCGATTAGCAGTGACAGAAGTGCTACAGGACTGACAGCAGAAGCCGCAGCGATCGAACAAATAATCGATCCGAAAACCTTAGAAAAGCCAAATTTGACCGTAGGTTACGTACCAGTCAACGACTGCGCCCCATTTGCGATCGCTTGGCAGAAAGGATTTTTCCGCAAGTATGGACTAAATGTCAAACTCAACCGCGAAGCTAGCTGGGGAACTTCACGAGATGGCATCATCTTCGGACGTACCGATGCTGCTCCCGTTGTCAGCGGCGCTGTTACCAATGCTAGGACAGGTGCAGAAGGCGCACGTCATGCCCCCCTATGTGCGGCAATGACAATCCACCGCCACGGCAACGCTATGACCATGAATCGCGCCATGTGGGATGCGGGTTTGCGTCCTTGGCGAGAGTACAACGGCAATTTAGAAGAATTCGGGCGCGATTTTCGCAACTATTTCGACAACTTGGCTTCAGAAAAGCGAGTCTGGGCAGTCGTGTTAAGTTCTGCCATTTACGAATATTTCGTCCGCTATCTCTCGGCGGCGGCGGGTGTAGATCCGACAAAAGAATTTCGGATTATTATCATTCCTCCACCCCAGATGGTGACGAACGTGCGGATTGGGGCGATGCAAGCTTATATGGTTGCCGAACCTTGGAACACTCGCGCCATTACTGGTAATGAAGGTGTAGGTTTTACCTTTGCCCAAGGTAGAGAAGTGTGGCAAGGACATCCAGATCGATTGCTGGGGGTGATGGAAAGCTTTATTACCAACTATCCAAGAACCTATCGATCGCTCGTTAAGGCAATGATTGAAGCCTGTCAGTATTGCAGTAGACCAGAAAATCGGGAAGAAGTTGCTAAATTAATTTCACAACGTTCCTTTACTGCGGCTAAGCCAAAATTGACCCGTCCGGCGATCGTGGGGGAATACAACTATGGCGGTTTCGATGACCAAAAGCGGCTTGTCAAAGCACCGGAAACAACAGTCTTTTTCGATTATCCAGCTCACCTTGCCACAATACCAAACGACCATTCCACTTTTTTATGGCAGTCTCAAAGCCTGTGGTTGATGACTCAATCAGTACGGTGGGGACAAATACCAGAAGTTCCCAAAAATGCCGAAGCTGTAGCCCGAAAAGCATGGAGAACCGATTTATACCGCGACATCGCCGCCGAAATGGGAATTGAATGTCCGAAAGAAGATTACAAGGTAGAACCAGCCACAGCTTTTATTGACAAAAAAGCCTTCGATCCTAGCGATCCAGTGGGATATCTCAACAGTTTTGAAATTAGAGCAAATCGTCCAAAATCTTTTTTTATGTCTAGTTAATAGGAGTTAGTAGTTGGTATTTTCCCTACTCCCTACTCCCTACTCCCTGCTCCCTATAATCTTATGACCAAATCCACAAGTTTTTATCCTAACCAAAACGAGCTTGACTATAATTCTCGCAACTTCCTAGAAATTACAAACCTCGTCAAATCTTACCGCAATCCTAATGGTAGTGAATTTGTCGTTCTCGATGGCATCGATCTTACTATTGCGGAAGACGAGTATATTTCTGTTATCGGTCACTCTGGCTGTGGTAAATCGACTCTACTAAAAATTGTGGCGGGTTTAGAAAAAGCTACTGCCGGATCGGTAAGGCTGGAAGGGAGAGAAATCCGCAAACCAGGCGCAGAAAGAATGATGGTGTTTCAGCAATATTCCCTATTGCCGTGGTTAACAGTAAGGGAAAATGTTAGGCTCGCAGTAGATGAAGTGATAAGAAATGCTAGTCGTGCCGAAAAAATTAGCATTGTCAACGAACACTTAGCAATGGTGAATTTAACAGCGGCAGCAGATAAGTATCCTGATGAAATATCGGGAGGAATGAAACAGCGAGTAGGAATTGCACGAGCTTTAGCGACTCGTCCAAAAATGCTACTAATGGACGAACCTTTCGGAGCATTAGATGCTCTCACTCGCGGGAAATTACAAAGACAAGTTTTAGACATTTGGGAACATCAGCGACAGGCGGTGATGATGATTACTCATGACGTAGAAGAGGCAATTTATATGTCCGATCGCATTGTTTTGATGACCAATGGTCCCAACGCTAAAATTGGTGAAATCATCGACGTTCCCTTTCCTCACCCACGCGATCGCCATGCTATGCGACATTCAATAGAATACATGGAATTACGCGATCGCGCCTTAGATTTTCTCGATCGCTATTTCACCCAAGACGAATAATTTGTCAGAAGTCAGGAGTCAGAAGATAGAAGAATGTATATTGATTTAGCTTCTTCCTTGTCCCCCTTGTCTCCCTTGTCTCCCACTTACCCAAAGGAAAAACTGTGAACCTCAAACCCATTCTGGCGCGGTTGCAAAATGCTCTAGGTAGTCAAGACGTACACAACTTGATCTTGCGGATGCCAACTGGATATCAAACTCAGAATAATACATCCGAGCGATCGCTAAATTTAGTTGTCGGTTATGACGGTTCTCCTGACAGCCAAGCAGCGTTAGATCTAGCTTTATTAATTGCTCATCAAACTCGCTTGGCAACTCAAAACCAAGTCACAATTCACGTTGTTTATGTCTTAGATGAAGTACAAATAGAGTTACTGACTAAAATTTATAGTTCCTCAAAGGCTTTTCGTCGGGGACAAAAGAAATCTACACCTGTTGCTACTCTCTCTGGAACTCAGGCACTCGCAACTAAATCTAAAACAGTTTTGTTAGCACAAGCAGACGAAATTTTATGGCGAGCGCGATGTTTAGCTGAAGCATGGAAAGGTACGTTTGTAGCTCATCTACGATTTGGTTCTTTAGCTACGGAACTCAAAAATATTGTAGAGACTGAAACAGCAGACATACTGCTGTTAGGTTGTCGTTCTCAAAATAGTCTAGTGATTCGACAGTTAGATACAAATCTCTCCTGTGCGGTATTGGGCATTTCTGAATAAATGCATAAAATTTATCCAGTCAGAAGTCTAATATGTTTTTAGTAGGTTTTTGAAACTTTGCGAGGATAAAAAAATATGAGCGAAGTTAAAAAAGTTGCGATCGTGACAGGAGCAAATCGCGGTTTGGGTTTAGAAACTTGCCGTCAATTAGCAAAACAAAATATTAAAGTTATTCTGACTAGTCGTAATGAAGAAAAAGGAAAGCTAGCAACGGACAAGCTGCAAGCAGAGGGATTAGATGTTATTTATCGTTCGCTAGATGTCACCAATCCAGACAGTGTGGCACGTTTAGCAGAATTTGTAAAAAGTCAGTTCGGACGCTTAGATATCTTGATAAACAATGCTGGCGTACTACTCGATTATGCGGACTCAGATGGTAGTATTTTTAACTTAAAACTGAAGACACTACAAACCACACTAGAGACAAATACAATTGGTCCAATACTACTATGCCAAGCCTTAATTCCCATCATGAAAGAGCATAATTATGGCAGAGTTGTCAATGTTTCTTCTGGTGCGGGACAACTACATGACATGAGTACGGGATATCCTAGCTATCGCATTTCTAAAACCGCGTTAAATGCCGTGACGCGAATTTTTGCCAATGAATTAGAGGGAACAAATATTTTAGTAAATGCCGTTTGTCCTGGCTGGGTGAGAACTGATATGGGTGGTGCTAATGCAACTCGTACCTTGGAACAAGGCGTGGATTCAATTGTGTGGCTGGCAACTTTAGCGGATGATGGACCCACAAGCAGCTTTTTCCGCGATCGCCAACCGATAGAGTGGTAATCTTACTTGTGGCGATCGCATCCGCTCTCTATATTATTGTTCTGATTTGACTGCCCTCCCACAAACAATCAGTGGAAAACGCGGATCGTTATATTCCAATTTCGCCTTAGCAAAATCAAAAGCTACCATGCCGCGGAGTTCTCCAGCAGCTACAAGAGAATTTCCATAAGTTTGTATGTCGATCTGTTCGGCAAGAAAAGATTTAGCTAAGATGTAGTGCAAACCGCGAGCTGTAAAGCGCCAGTATTCGGGATAGGCAGGATAATTAATTGTAATATTCGGTACGGCAATCAGTAATACACCCCCTGGCTTCAAAATACGATGCATTTCTGAAACGATTTTTTCTGGTTCTGCAATTATGTGTAAAACATACGTACAAATGATACAGTCATAAGTATTACTAGGTAAATCGTTTGGTTGAGTTAAATCGGCAACAATAGTTGCATTTGGAATATAATCCTTGTTTAAAACATCTAGCTTGGTAATCCGATCCCTAAAACGAGATGTATAAGTATCGTCTTGAAATTCTAGGCAATGACCTTTAATATCTGCCGTGAATTTTTGTAAATACCAATCTAAATAAATGCGATGAGCGCTAACTCCTCTCTCACACCAGTTTTCTGCTAAAGGCTGCACGCCTGCCTGTAGTAGCTCTACTCTTGTTTTGAGCATAAAAAAAGGTTTGAATGCTTGTTTGGCAGATTGCTTAAAACTCTTTGGTAGCAGTTGTTTTCCATTATTAAATGTTTTCTTGAGCTGCTCAGAAAAACCTTTTTTCTTAGGCGGAAAAAACTGTCCAATACTATCAAATTGGCTCACAATCTATCTCCTTATACCTGGTTAAAATGGCTACACTTCTAGATCGCTAATATCAGAAACCTAGCGATGTTAAAGAATGTATTTATCAGCAATAATGTACTTGAAACTTAAAGTTGATAAGCTGACAAGTCAACTCTGTTCGTGTGAGTTGCAAAGCTCTGATTTAGCTTAAATTCGTATCGTAGAGTGCAATTCTATAGCTACAAATCTTGTGCGATCGAGCTTAGATAATATATCAATTCACAACATTTTTAACTCTGTATGTCAGGTATACATGACTAGAGTTATTCCAACTTAGAAAATTACTATTATGGTGGCGTAAGTAAAATTTGCATATCTGTGCGCTGGTTTAGAGATAAATACTGCTGTAATGTAGGAGTAATTTGCCTATATGTTAATAAGTTAAGAACTGCATAACTTTAATTCCTCTATCGCTAGGTGGAAACACAATTAAGTATAGACAATAATTTTCTACATGGTTAAAAAAGCTGAATTTAACTGACTTTATATGTATGCAACAGAGTTGTGATTGAATCAGTAGTAACCCAATCCACTCGCGATCGCAACACCACAATCACAACATAGAAACAGGATTAAGCCACTGTACGATTGTTTGTCTTAGCTGTCTTAAATCGCGAGAAAACTCTTGCTTAAACCACTGTCCTACTGCATCAAGAGGTGTAAAGTTAGAACCAGTTTGCCATTGTATGTCTTGACTTAAAGGCGTGGTATGAGTACCGCTGAGGGTTTTTAATGTTACCATCCCAGGAAAGCGTTGATGCAGCAACTTCACCAAAGCTTCAGACTGATCGATCGTGTCATTGGTAAACTTGATCGCTAAGTTGCGGCGAACCTCGTAACGAGTTTGCAACAGAGTATTGGTTTCCAGGGGTGAAGGCGTAAACTCGACAGAGAAGCCCGGATTAAAATTCAACTGCTGTACCAAGGGGATAGCATCTCGCGCCGCATAATTATTGAAAGAGATTAAGATATTACCAGCGCGTTCGACATTGAACAGACTGCCAATCAATAGATGGAGTTTACACCCCATACTATGCCCTACGCCGTAAATTGGTAAATAGCGGCTGCGGAGGAGAGATTTAGCGTAAAGTTGTCCGATCGCATTTTCAAAACCGTTCAGTACCGAGCGGGCGATCGCAGTATGATCTAGAGTGTTGACAAACGGCGTAGCAACGACAACGTAATTTTCCTCAGCGAGTTGTTCTAAGAGCCAGCGATACGTCAGTTGAGGTGCAGTAGCGACAAACGCACCTCCTAAAAAATGCACGATCCCGATTTGTTTGTGGGGAACTAAAACCCAGTTCCCAGCAATTTCTTTCCATTCCATGAGCTTAGGGAGTGGGGAGTAGGGTTTTAGGTATTAGCTTTATCTACCCAAACTTTCATATTCTTCAATTGTACTGCACCAAATTGGGTAACTAAGGCAACATCAGCCGCATCTCGTCCGTAGGCGATCGCAATTCTATTACCCCTTGGTTCTTTTTGGGTAGCATCAAACGTATACCAACGTCCACCTACAAACGCTTCAAACCAAGCGTGCAGATCCATCGGATCTAACTCGTAAAGATATCCTACTACCATCCGTGCCGGAATGTTCAAACTGCGGCTTAAGGCAATACCCAAATGGGTAAAATCGCGACAGACCCCTACTTTTTGCTCGGCTGTATCCACAGCAGAAGTAGAAGCATCACTCGTACCGTAGCGATATTCTATATTTTGCTGAATCCAACTGCGAATCGCCTCTACTTGATCGTATCCAGGTGCAGCATTGCCAGCAATCTCATTTGCTAAATCTCCCAAGCAATCTGCTTGACAATAGCGACTGGGTAACAGAAATTGCAGCGTACTCTCCGGTAAATCCTGTACTAGTACATACGGCGCGCCAGGTTGAGTATCAATTTTATCTGCGGTGTCTACTTCAGCTGTAGTTTGTACCTGAAATGGACCTGGAGGCGCTACCATCCGCTGACACAAATTACCATAACTATCGGTATACTCTATAACTTGTGCGCTGGGTTCGATGATGTATTCCTCTCGCATCACCCATTGTCCCAATCCACTGCGAGGTCTAAGCATGAAAATGAGTGGAGTTGGCGCGTTGACTTCATATGTAATTTGACACCCTGCACTCAGCCGCATTCTTACCTCCTAGTAACTTAGTTTATAAGTTTTTACATATATGATAATTAATATAAAAACTATACAATTGGCTAGCTTCCTGGGAGGTATTTTATGATTCTTGAGGCAGTAATGCTGAATATCAAGTTGGGAATGGAAAGCGATTTTGAAGCAACTTTCAAACAGGCTTCCAGAATTATTTCGTCTATGAATGGGTATTTATCCCACGAATTACATAAATGTATAGAAATTAAAGGAAAATATTTATTACTTATTAAGTGGAAGACTTTAGAAGCTCATACAGTTGAATTTAGAAAATCTCCTGAATATCAACAATGGAAAAAACTATTACACCACTTTTACGATCCATTTCCAGTAGTCGAACATTTTGAAAAAATTTAACCGTAGGGTGGGCATTGCCCACCTTACTATTGTCTACTGAGAAGAACTTTCACTTGTAGTTGTATCTTGACCTAACGTACCCTCAGCAGATGGTGTTTGAGATTCGGTAGTAGCACCGTTATTCTGTTGGAGTTGAGTATTCTGAGCTTCAGTTTCAGGCTGTATAGGAACGGGAGTCGTCGTGTTTTCTTTCTGCTGTGCAGTAGATGCTGGCGGTTGCAGAACTGGAACTGGTACTTCCTTGATTTTCTCAATTATCGTTTGTTTTTCCGAACTGCGATCGACCGTAGAAGATTCTGTGTTTGGTTTGTCACTAGGTACGGGAACGAGAAGGGGTTGTGGTGTCGATGTAGATGTTTGAGCAGATTGATTCAAATACCAAATGACTCCCGCACTCAAAACTGCAATTGTTGTCAGCAGAATTCCCAAAAGCAAACCTCGCGCCGCATTTTCATTATCTTTTACAGCTGATGCTCTCTCTTGACTACTGCGTTCTGCAACTCGCCCATGTACGTATCCGTGTTGATATAAATCGTTAGATTCAGTCGTCTTTGTCACATTGATGTGGGTATTGCCATTGGTATCTTGATAAGACTCTTGACGCACTTCACGGTTATAGTTATTACCAGAATTTAGATTAGACATGATTTCAATAAAGCTCCTTCTCAGTAATTTACTGTTCTATTTGATACTTAAGTTTATACAAAATCAGCATAATCCCTGAAATCAAATGAGTCACTCTATCCCCAGAAGGGATCTTTTTCAAGTTATTCCTCTATCTTGAGACA
>NZ_JBOFLP010000161.1:0-3820 GCF_051657925.1 Chroococcidiopsis sp. | reverse complement strand
GAACCTTTTACCGTAGTGCAAATTGACGCTCACGGCGATTTGCGTCACGAATATGAAGGCTCGATCCACAATCATGCTTGCATCATGCGGCGAGTGGTTGATATGGGTTTACCAACCGTTCAAATTGGGATTCGAGCAATTTGCAAAGAAGAAGCCGAGCTGATTAAAGCGAAAAATCTGACTGTATTTCGCGCCAGAGAAATTGCTATTCAACCCGATTGGATTGAAAAAGCGATCGCGTCTATTCCAACTCAAAAAGTCTTTCTGACCATCGATCTAGACGGTATCGATCCAACTTTGATTCCAGGGGTTGGCACTCCCGAACCAGGCGGCTTGAATTGGTATGCTTTGCTTTCCTTCTTAAGAAAAGTCATCGAAAAACATCAAGTCCTTGGCTTGGATATTATGGAATTAGCACCAGTTGCCGATTCAGTAGTTTCACAGTTCACGGCAGCGAAATTAGCGTATAAACTGATCGGATATCAAGCATTAGTCCAGGGCTGGAAAAATAATTAGTCAATAGTTAATAGTTAATAGTTGTTGCCCGTTACCTATTGACTATTAACTATTAACCAATTCCAAACTACCTATAAATATATTTTCAATCTAAACAAATGACTATTCAAACTCACATTCAACCCTCTAGAGTGCGTTATGCACCCGATTTTGAATTACGTGGCATAGATACTCAAGTCCACCACTTAGCTCGCTATTTAGAAAAATTTCAAGCTGTGGGTGTTGTATTTATGAGTCATCATTGCGATTACGTGCAGTCATATATTGAAAGATTAAAAACAATCCAAATAGAATTGCAAGACCAAGGTTTTACTTTAATTGGGATTAATGCTAATCAGAATCTCGAAGATCGTTTCGAGCAGATGAAAAACTTTGCCAACTACTATCAACTGAATTTTCCCTATCTCTGGGACTCGACGAGAGACGTAACGGAAAGTTTCGGGGCAAAAACTACACCAATGTCTTTTTTGATCGATACCGAAGGCTGCATTCGCTACCAAGGGGCGATCGACGATCGCCCCGCAGAACCAGCAGCAGTAAAACAGCCTTATTTACGCAAAGCTATTTTGGAATTGCTACAAGGACAACCCATTTCAATTGCTGCTACAGAGACCATTGGCTGCGCCCTGCAATGGGGAAACTAGAGACAGAGTTGCCCTCTACTGCTATCTTTAATGGGAGGCGAATATGAATTAGATGTCAGTTGTATGTTGAAACCTTACAAACGAGTTTTGCTTAAGCTCAGTGGCGAAGCTCTGATGGGTAACTTGGGTTATGGTATTGACCCAAGTGTAGTAGAAGGAATCGCAGGTGAAATCGCAGAAGTTGTTGCCCTCGGCGTGCAAGTCGCTGTTGTCGTAGGTGGTGGCAATATTTTTCGCGGTGTAAAAGCATCGGCATCTGGTATGGATCGAGCTACCGCTGACTATATCGGGATGATTGCTACCGTGATGAATTCCCTCACGTTGCAAGATTCGTTGGAACGTAACGGGGTACAGACGCGGGTACAAACAGCGATCGCCATGCAAGAAGTTGCAGAACCTTATATTCGCCGTCGCGCCATCCGCCATTTAGAAAAAGGCAGGGTGGTGATTTTTGGTGCTGGTTCGGGTAATCCTTTCTTTACTACCGATACGACTGCTGCATTGAGAGCGGCAGAGATAGATGCTGAGGTAATTTTTAAAGCAACTAAGGTAGACGGGGTTTACGATGCCGATCCTCATCTCAATCCAAACGCAAAACGCTATCAAAGCTTGACATACGGTCATGTCTTGGCTCAAGACTTACGGGTCATGGATAGTACCGCGATCGCCTTGTGCAAAGAGAACAACATCCCTATTCTGGTATTTGACCTTACGGTGAGAGGTAATATTCGCCGCGCTGTGATAGGAGAATCTATAGGGACGCTTGTGGGAGGTTTCTGTGAAGTTAGCTGAAGCTGAAAGTACAATGCAAAAAACCGTTGAGGCAACTCAACGATCTTTTAATACTATCCGTACTGGTCGTGCTAATGCCAGTCTGCTCGACCGAGTTATGGTGGAATACTACGGTTCCCCTACATCTTTAAAATCGCTAGCTAGCATTAGTACCCCTGATGCAACTACAATTACGATTCAACCTTTCGACCGCAGTACTCTTAATTCGATTGAAAAAGCTATTTCCATGTCAGATGTGGGGTTAACTCCTAATAATGACGGTTCGACGATCCGATTAAATATTCCGCCACTGACTAGCGAACGCCGCAAGGAATTTATCAAACTGGCGGCGAAGTACGCTGAAGAGGGTAAGGTTGCCATTCGTAATATTCGCCGCGATGCGCTGGAGACGATTCGCAAGCAAGAGAAAAGTAGTGAAGTGACTGAGGACGAAGCGCGAGATCTACAAGATCGATTGCAAAAGTTGACCAATAAGTATATCGAGCGAATTGAGGAATTGCTAGCAGAGAAGGACAAAGAGATTTCGACCGTGTAGACTCGAACAGACCAGGCTATACCTGGTCTGGCTGCTTATTTTGATTTTTACGTGAGTTTTTGAATGGGAAGCGGGCAAAATTAGGTAAAGTTTTGTAAGGCTATCCGCCTTGATGTAGAGATAACCCATAGGAGTTAAATTCTAGTCTTATGTACGATTGCATCATTGTTGGTGCTGGTCCAGGTGGAGGATCGGCAGCCTATCATCTAGCGAAACAAGGGCGTTCGGTTTTAGTGCTAGAGAAGGAATCGCTACCACGCTATAAGCCTTGTGGGGGAGGCGTATCGCCTGAAATTGCCAAATGGTTTGATTTTGATTTTTCTCCAGCGATTTCGGTAAAAGTTAATACCATTCGCTACACCTGGAAAATGGACGACCCCGTACAGGCTGAGTTACGCACGCCAGAACCGATGTGGATGGTGCGACGGGACGTATTTGACCACTTCTTGATTCAGCAGGCACAAAAACAAGGGGCAGAACTGCGGGATAGTACAGAAGTTAACGGAATCGAATTTAAAGGCGATCGCTGGTACGTCAAAACTGCAAACCAAGTGTTTGAAGGACGTTATCTGATTGCAGCTGACGGCGCAAAAGGACCAATGGCGAAGTGGTTGGGCTTCAAAGAACGCAAGCGCCGCTTGGGTGGTGCTTTAGAAGCAGAAGCCCCCGCCAAGGTGGATGATAGTAACATCGCCCACTTTGAATTCGGTATGGTCAAAAACGGCTATATCTGGAATTTCCCCAAAGCTGACGGCTATTCCATTGGTATCGGCACGTTTCGAGGTGGAGAAGGACAGGACTTTAAGCAAATTTTGAGCGAATATGCCACTCTATTTGGCATTGATGTCAAGACTTGCAGACAATACGGTCATCCTCTCTGTTTGTGGGATGGAACGCAAAAGCTACATACTCAAAATGCCGTTCTCGCTGGGGAAGCAGCTTGTGTTGTCGATCCATTCACTGCTGAGGGTATTCGCCCCTCAATTTTTACCGGAGTGAAAGCCGCAGCTGCGATCGATCGCGCGCTTGCAGGCGATATCAATGCCTTAGAACAATATACCGACACCATCAACGAAGAATGGGGCAGCGATATGGCTTGGGCGCAAAAACTAGCAGGTGTATTCTACCGCATTCCTGGTATTGGCTATAAAGTTGGTGTCAAGCGCCCCTCTGCGACTCAGCGCATGGGACAAATTTTGTGTGGCGAGTTAAGTTATGGCGATGTAGCAAATCGTGCCTTAAAGCGTCTCAGTGGTAGTCTGATCCCTGGTATGGGTGGTTAATATTTTGATGTAGAGTAGTTGAATAAGGGGCGCACAACTGTGCGCCCCTA
>NZ_JBOFLP010000160.1:0-4406 GCF_051657925.1 Chroococcidiopsis sp. | reverse complement strand
CGACTCGCAACGCAGGCAGCGAAATGATGTACCTCCTCTCTGGGGCTGGTTAGCTGAGGAGCGACCTAGTTCCTACTTTGACCGACTCTGGGCGGGGTCGGTCGCACGGGATTTTGGATTAGAGATAACTGTATTCACTCGCGCCCAGGCAGCGCGTATTTGTAATTTGGAGCGGCAGCAGGACGCGATCGAGCAGCAAATCGAGCAACTGCTAGCCCATCCTCAATTTGACGTTTACCATACTGTCTTTGACCGTTTCGGTATGGGTCTACGAGTCAGGACGCTACTGCTATCTCACATTTACCCGTTGTCAGATTTTTTGAGCCGGAATCAGCCCTTATGTGAATCAGCACCAACAAAAACAGGTCATACCGCTCGCCGCGACCGTTCGCTACGCGCCTTCAAGCTGCGGTTAGGAATGGGATTGGTAGAAGATTCCAGTGGTAAATACACTAATTGGATACCTGGTGGGTCTTCACTCTGTCGTCAAACCTTGTGGCAGTATGTCATGACGCGCATTGAGCCAAAGAACAATCGCCGATTGCAAACAGAAATAGGTCAGCAGCTCGGAACCTATTTAGACAAACAGAAAGCCAGTGGCGTACCCGTGCAAGTCGTGCGAATGCGGACGGCAGCAAAGGCTGTAGTGTTGTTATATAAGGAATTAGTCAAAGCGATCGCCCCAGCCGACCAATGACGGAATACAACTTTGCTTTCCCCTCTGGCATTCCCCATTACTGGATGTATGAAACTAGCGGCAAACTCAAAGTCGCTATTCATGCCTATCTCAACCACATGGGTAGTAAGAGCGCATTTCCCATGAGCGACGACCACATCGCCCTTATCCGCGAGTATTTCAGGCAGTGGATTTTTGCCCCCGCCTACATGTCGGCTGAAGGATTTGAGGCAGAAAAAGCAGCGCTGCGCGAATCGGTGGGGGCGATCGCCACAGTTAGAGACATCGACCGATGGCTGGACCGAGCAAATCAAATTGGCATCGACCCGCTGTAGGTACTAGAGTGAATCCCCACAAACAGCTATCGCCTCTCCCTAACCCAACCATTAACTGTAAACCGTCCATGCATAAACTCTTTCGAGGGTACGCACACGGGTAAGACTTCGTGGTTTAACCCAGACTCGAAAAAGATAATGCTGTTCTGCTGCGGTGCGTAGCGCAGCGCTGAGCGCCCGTGTAGCACCAACTCACCACCAGTAAAGCATTTAGGTTCAGCATGAAAGTAGTAAACATAGGTGACGCGCCTGGTGGCTGTAGGAGCATTGCAATTATCAGCATGGAGGCGAAAGTAATCGCCGTCACCGCTGGCAGTAAGCTGGCACTCAATTTGAGCTACCGGAAACGGCGTAACGCCAAGGTCGGGCAAGACAAAAGCTAAAACCTCGCCAATCTTCTGCCGAAACAGTGCTTGATATATAGGAAAATCATGCAGCACCCGCGACCGTCGATGCTGCGGGTCGCCCAGCACGGAACTAGCATCAAATCTAGCCTCATTCCCTGCCACGTATTGCAGCAGATTTGCTAGCTCGTAGTCAGACAGAAAATCTGGCTCTAGATGATAGAAACTCATGCAACTTCCAAGTGCTGTCTCAAACCTGCCAGCCGATTCAACCAACCCTTAAGAAACACTCGCTGAGAAGGATTGCGCTCTGCCTCTCGCCGATACCAAGCCTCACGCAGGTTGCAGTACATTGCAACGCATGTTCTTTCGCCCTTCTGCTCTATTGCCTGCGCTACTGCTGCGGTTGTCTTCGCGCCCCAGATACCGTCCGGTGTTGCTCCTACCGTGCGCTGCAAAGTGCAAGTTGCTCCGCCCGTGCCATGGTTCACGCACCAATCGAAATGACACAGCGCCCACTTATCCGGTAGCTTGTCGCAACCGCCCTCTACCCAGTAGTAAGCATGATAAATATCGGTTGCTTCGTGGCGACGAATCAGTTTAACCGAATGCTTTGGTAGCTGGCGATTCTTGCGGTAGCGGTCGTACGTTGCCTGTGTAATTCCAAAATTAGTAGCACCACCAGTGTCATTTGGATGGTTGCTAAAACCTCCCTCCCAATCGAGGGTAAATTGCAAAGCGCGATTAAAATTATCAGTACTCATTGTGAAGTTATAAATAATAAAACTAAGAGTTTCTGCTAACTACTGGAACTTGAAGTTCTCTACAAAATTTCTGTAAAATCACGCGGCGGTCATTAATTAATTCTTAAGAATGCAGCATGATGGAGAAACAAGTAGGACACCACAATGCAAGCCTCAATTCAACCATCGTCACCACAGCCGATTCAACCTATGCCAAATAATTACTTTCCTACCGTAGAAGGGTCAGTTCTAGCCACCCTCGCTCTATTTCTAATTCGCGGTTTGTGGCAGCAGTATTTAAAGAATGAAGAGATGGAAGCGCGAATAATTCAGAAGTTGCTTGACGAGCGCCAGAATCGAAACGACTCGAACAAATAGTTAAACATACTCTTCAACATCAACGTTGATCGTTCCGCTTGCTGCCACTGCCCAGTACTCACCCTGCCAGTTTGGAATATCTGATACATAGATTTTCTTACTACCAACATTGGCAATGGCAGAAGTATTATTAACAGTTGAATCAGTATCAATGTAAACGCTGTTCTTTGTATCGCTGTTGAAAAACGTCGCGTGTTTCCTATCAACTGTAGCAGCGGACAATAACTTAGTAGGTGTAGTACTAACTGCTACTGTAGTTCTGTTCTTAGCTGTGCTAGCCGCTGAATTAATTGGTGGTTGTTCGGGCTGCAAATCGACTACTGGCATATCTATTTTTATTTCCCAATTGCTGAGAGTTTGATTTGGTAGAGTAAGTTGCTTGACAGCTATTCCATACTGCCAACCTCTAGGAGGATTTGGAAACTGTATGATTTCTGATTCTGTACGATACTGAATGCGTTGAGGTTTGAAAATTTCGGTATTTTCACCTTCTTCGCTCAGATTTATGAGAGTAACTAAAGCAATTAGCTTCTGCTGCTCTACGCGGTCTACTTGATGAGTAACTCGGAAGCTTCTAGTATTGATATAACCTGAATACTGCCAGCTTTCAGTTAAGTTAAAAGTCGCTAAGTGTTGCCATTCCATTAAGGATTAATAGAATCAATCTTATATTCAATTCGTTCAAGCCTTTGTTTTACATCTATCAACGCATCCTGTACTGAGTCGCTACTACCCCCTATATGCTGCCAGACTTCTATATATAGGTCGCGGAGCCAGTAAGGAACTTCAAATAATAAAATATAGGGTGAAATATTGTAATCTTGGAAATTTACCAGCGTTAGCCTATTCAATCCCAATTTTTTTTGGTCTGAAGATTGCACGCCACCAGGAAAGTTCGCATCTCCCAAGTCGGGAGCGATATATAAGTACTGCGAGACATTTGCGCCTAAGTACCAATAAGGCTTAGCTGAATCACTCTGAACTCCTATTAGTAAAAAATTAGACTCAACAGTAAAATAAATAGGCGGAATTGGCTTGTACTCTATTTCTTGAGGAGTATTGCTAATGATTTCCGCCAAGTATCTACTCGCGCCAACTCTTTGCCAGTTGGTGCTAGGAGTTAGTTCAAGAAAAGGCATTAAGGAGTAGGAGTAGGACTAGGAGCAGGGGCAACGCCAGCTCTTACCGGATAAGGTACGCCTGACGGAGTAAAAAAGCGCGTAGGTTTGTGAGAAGTAAACTTTGTATTAATCCAGCTAGAAATCTGACTGTTAGTTACCTTGTTAGGAAAACGAATTACAGTCATTCTTGTAGAAGTTTGCGGGTTAGCTTGACCTGCTTGAGATGGAGGAGTAGAAGTTAGTTCGGTAGGAACTTTGATTGCTTTCCCACCTCTACCTAAAGTTCTTTTTGAAGGCGAATAATCATAATTTGATGAACGTACCGTAGTAGTTGTAGTACCTGCGGTATCGTCTAATCGAGTAGAGCGCTTGATTCTACTGTGACTTTTTCGGGTTCGCGGTGTAGCGGGTGGAATTGGATCTACAGTAATGTTGAAATACTTGATTTGGTCTTGGCGGATGTGTAATAGCGCAACCATTACGCCATTAATAATCATCGGCACGTCTTTATAAGGATTAAGAGCCATAAAAAATTAAACTTGCACTTGCAAAACTATTGGCTGTTTATGGATTTGGTTCTTCTAGAAACTCTTTAGCAGTAATTTCAAATTTTCCGGTTTCATTGTTTACTGTTCCTTGAATGGGAATAGAAAACGTTCCTTTAAGTTCACCTTTATCTAAATCCCAATCAAGCGTCACACCCTTCTCAAAAAAGGCAGAGTTGACTGTAGATTTACTAGCTCTAAGGATTGCTCGGAAAAGGTCAGCACTTGGAGTTTGCATTAGAAAAATGAACCAATCACTTTTTG
>NZ_JBOFLP010000159.1:0-13223 GCF_051657925.1 Chroococcidiopsis sp. | reverse complement strand
ATTGAGCTGCGGCTTGCCAGCGACTTTTAGTTTCATAACCACCAATGTAACCGATGGTGATGGGCAGCATGGAAAGCATACAGGGTGTGAGACTAGTCAGCAACCCTGCTGTAAAGATAATACCTATGCTGACCCAGCCCAAATGAGATAACTGCTCGGCGACTAAGAGATCGGCAAATTGTTCGAGTTTGTAGAGCTGAGTTTGAATGGTTTCCAGCATGGACAGCTACGTGATGGAATGCTGACTATGCTTGCATTTTAGCTTAATTCATGCCTTTTCCTGGCGCTAGAGGCGATCGCACGACTGGAAAAAACGCTGGCATACCACAATTTTTGCGATTATTTAGACGATCGTTAGATTGTTTTTACAGTTTTGATGCATCTAGTTACAACAGTCAGAATCTCTTGCTGTTTTGCTGAATAATTGACTCTGACTTATTTTATTTTACAAATTGTAATTAAATCTAAATACATCCCTAGTGAATATTCCGTAAAGTTGCGGATGTACAGCAGATGTACGGAGGAATAATCTATTGGTTAGCCTTTACGATACATAGTTTCTTAATAAAAAATTTATGAATCATGACTTTAGATTGTTTAACACACTTGATTTTGACTAACTAAAAATAATTTAGTCAAGCAACGTTATGAGTCAACAAAAACTCAATTACAATTTCAAATACGAGCTAGATATGTATTTATTCATGGTTCTGATTTCAGCAATTCTCTTCACCATTGGCGGTGTATTCATGAAGCTATCTGAAGGGTTATCTCAGCCTATTCCTACCTTATTGGTATACATCTTCTTTATTGCTGGAGCTAGTATACAGACTGTTGCCATGCGTAAGGCTACGCTAGGAGTAACATATATTGTCGTACTAGGATTAGAATCAATCCTAGCAGTTTTATTTGGGGTTGTTTTATTTCAAGAAAGTTTGTCTTACATCAATGTCATTGGTGTCAGTTTTATTGTTGCTGGCATGGGTTTTTTACAAGGTAAAGAATAGAGATTTTAAACAAACCGCTCTTGTTTTCGCTCTTGAAAAGGTACAATTTCTGCTTCGCTACTTTCTCGGGCGACACGAATTAGCAATCCAGCAATAATTAAACTTGTCATCATTGAATTTCCACCATAACTCATGAGTGGAAAGGGTAAACCTGTAGTTGGTAGCGCTCCTGTCGCTACACCAATATTAAGTAAAGATTGCCCTACCATCAATATCATTGCCCCGATCGCAACTAATCTAAAAACTGGATTGCGGGCATTAAACGCTACAAGTAAAGCCAGAGTTGCATAAACCATCAACATTAATAATAGTAAAAGGCAACCAACAAAGCCGAACTCTTCAGCAAAAATAGCGAAAATGAAATCGGTATATTGAATTGGCAAATAAAATAACTTTTGTTGTGATAAGCCAAATCCCTTACCCCAAATTCCACCGGAACCAATAGCAATTAAACTTTGTACTAATTGATATCCATGTCCTGATGCATCTTGCCAAGGATTACGGTACAACATCAATCGCTTCATTTGGTATGGTCGCAGCATTGCACTCAGCGCCGCAGTTCCAACTCCTAATAATGCCGCAGGTACTAAGTAAAGATAGGGTACGGCAGCTGCTAGCGCTACTAACCATATACTCATACCACACAGAGCTGTCATACTCAGATTTGGCTGTAGTAAAATCCCCCCTAGCATCAAAATAAAAATTAATACCCAGAGAATACGATTTCCTGGGCTAATTTGATGCCATCTACCAAAAATCTTCGCACTTTGGAGGACTAAAAATGGCTTGATTAATTCCGATGGTTGAATTGCTATAATCCTCAGATTCAGCCAGCGCATAGCACCATTCACTTTTATTCCCATTCCAGGAACGAAAATCAAAAATAGTAATCCTAGTAAAATCAGAAAGAACCAATGGGAGACATTTAAGATTCTTTTAAGCGGGGAATGGATGACGTAGTTAAATCCTAATAATCCAATAAATATCCATGCCAGTTGACGCTTGACATAGTAAAAACCATCTCCCATAGTTTCGCCTTCGACATAGGAAGCAGAAAAGAGAACCGCTAATCCGATGAATAACCAGAGAAAGGTCATCCAATGCAGTAATCTTGGCAGGATTGCCCATTGGGAAACAGGAGGGAAGAAAAAGGTGACGATCCGACGTAGCAGCTTCACGACAGCTATGGTTGTGTGAGGACAGTAGGAGTATAGCGGATGTTTTTGCAAAAGGGGCGATCGCGCTTTCGATCCGATACATATGTATAAAACTAGTAGGGGCGCACAATGGTGCGCCCCTACTAATTGAAACTTATGAAGAAAGCTGCAATTACAGCAAACCGGTGTTCATTCCAGGCTTTCCAGTAGCTAATTGTACCTTCACAATTTTGCCACCCATTTTCATGATCCGTTGCTGCTCGCGGAACCAGTTGTCGTAAGGAACCAGTTTGGTGAAATAGGTATTTTGTAGTTCGCGCTGCGTCCGAATCCGAGTTTGGCTGGGGACGCAAGCTGTTACCTTAAACATCCGCATCGTTCAAAATCTCCTGTAAAGAATGTAGAAAATTTTTGATGTCAACTTATTCGAGTGCTTGTCAGTGCTGTAACGTTCTTACCAAATTAGCACTCTATTTATTTACTACCCTTAATTCTCCCATAAGTTTCACTGCTATTCGAGAGCGCCAGGTAGATTTTCTCAAAAACTTTTTAATGACTTGACGTGTAATTTTCCCCAGTTAACAGCAATTCCTGACAACTCTGTACAGATGTTACATGTAACGTCTCTGTTAACTGAATTAATCGAAGGCTGGGAGTAAATCGTCAATACTAAAGCGCGATCGCTTATACTCTCACCACTGAGTCAGACAGGCGATAGAACGTTCTAGCACTCACGACCGACTCCCAGACTTGATTTAGACGATTGCCTTAGTAGCCTGCGATCGCAGCTACTACTTTAAAGATCCAACTCTTAGCTCAAGCCAGAGCAGATGTAGTCGAAGTATACACCCATTTCCTTACCAGCGTCGGGACCAGTCAAGCTAGCGGTGACTTCTTTCATCGCTTGGATAGCTTGTACGGTAGCGCCTACGGGTACGCCGAGGGAGTTGTAGGTTTCCTTCAAACCGTTGAGTACGCGCTCGTCGAGGATGGAAGGATCGCCAGCCAACATTGCGTAGGTGGAATAGCGGAGGTAGTAGTCGAGGTCGCGAATGCAAGCAGCATAGCGGCGAGTGGTGTACATGTTACCACCTGGGCGGGTGATATCAGAATACAGCAGGGACTTAGCTACAGCTTCCTTAACGATCGCAGCAGCATTAGCAGCGATGGTGGTAGCAGCACGAACTCGCAGTTCGCCACTTTGGAAGTAGCCTTTTAGCTTTTCCATAGCAGCGGTGTCCAAGTACTTACCTTGAACGTCTGAAGTGTTGATTACAGAGGTAATTGCGTCTTGCATTTCTTTGCTTCCTTATGTCACACGTAAAAAGATCGACAAGTAGAGAGCAAACGCTCTACTGCATAGCTCCGACGAGGTAATCGAAGTAAGAACCAGCTTCGCCAGCGTCTTCACCAGACATCATTGAGGTAGCTACGTTCTTCATAGCGCGAACGCCTTCTGCTACTGCTTCGATGGGTGTACCGAGGGATTTGTACATTTCGCGCACGCCAACAATCCCGATTTCTTCAATGGGAGTAACGTCGCCAGCTACAACTCCGTAGGTGATCAGGCGGAGGTAGTAGTCTAGGTCGCGCAAGCAGGTAGCGGTCATTTCTTGACCGTAAGCATTTCCACCAGGAGAAACAACGTCAGGGCGCTTCTGGAACAATTGGTCGCCAGCTTGCTTCACGATCCGCTCGCGGTTGTCGGTCAAAGCTTGAGCGATGCGCAGACGGCGTTCGCCGCTGGTAACAAAGCTTTTGATCCGATCGAGTTCGCCAGGGCTGAGGTAGCGAGCTTCTGCGTCGGCATTCACGATAGACTTCGTGACGATACTCATTTAACTGATTCCTCCAAAAAAATGAAACCAGGTTTATATATAACTGGTGTAATCGTGGGGGTGACTGAGTGCCACTTCTGGATTTTACCGTAACCCAACAGCTTGTAGGCTATCAGAGTTATTTCGCTTCGCAGAAGACTTGCGCGATCGCATCTACACAAGTTGTTAATCTCAGTTACCTACCGCAAATATTTTGCGGCATTGCGTTCATCTTCTGATTCAGCTCTTAACAGTTTGTAACATTCTCTTTCAGAATTCAGAATTGGGACTGGAAAGAGGGGCTGGGGGCTAGGGATTGCAATTAAACTTTGCAATTCTTCGCAAACAGAACAAGCTCCCCCCAAATCCCCCTTAGAAAGGGGGACTTGTGGATCTAGTTCGCCCCAAAAAGGGAGACTTATGGATCTCGTTCCACTTTTGTGAAGCAGTGAAGGAACTTTACAGTTCTGATTCCCCCTTTTTAAGGGGGGATAGGGGGGATCTTCCCGTGTCAATTACCGCTGCCCGAACGACTGCGCTAACAACGAAGGAGATAGATCGGACCAAGACTGCTTCACTAAGTCAGCCGCAGCCTTAACGCTACCCAGATAGTTACCAGCAGGGAGAGACGGATAGCGACGGTACGGCACTACGTCTTCACCGAAGTACTGGGCATACTCTGGACTCTCCACCATTGCGTCTACAGCCACTTTTAATCCGCCCTCAGACAATAGTTTGTTGTACTGTCTGATTTCGCCCTGAGTTGCAGGTGCGCGTCCCAATAGGTGTCTGAATAGGAATTCAATTACCTTGGTGTTGGGATAGGGGGTGTAGAAGCGACGACAGTAAATTTCGGAGCTAGCCAAAGTACGGATAAATTCGCGCACCGAGATTTCACCGTTACGCAGTTTGCTCTCCAAGTCAGAACGGCGGAAGTAGCTAGGTACTTGACCGCTGAATACATCCATGACTTGACAGTAAATCGCGTTGATAACTTGAGCAGTTTCCCCTTGGTTGGCTCCCTGTGTCATGCGGTAGATCCGCGCAGGTTTGCGGCGAGTCGTACCCACACCAACTTCTACAGATTGTCCGCGTCCGTCGTTGTAAGAGCGACCGAGTTCGATAAATAGCGGCTTGCTCTTGTCAACCTGCCGTGCTTTAGCTGCCATATCCGCGATCGCTTTTGCCATTAATGGCATATTTTCTGTTGCCATGCGCGGTTGTACTGGCTCGAAGCTGGGAACGACGATATCATCGTTCTGCTTCGTCAGCTGGTTGTATAGCTTCTCAGTATTCGGGAAGTTAGCTGCTGGCAAGGTGGGGAAGCGACGGTAAGGCACGTAGTATTCGCCAAAGGTCTGAGCGTATTCCGCACTGTTAACCATTGCCCCAATAAAGGCGCGTAAACCTTGAGTTGCGAGGATTTGGTTGTACTTGCGGATTTCGGCTTGGTCGATGGGGGCGCGTCCTAAGAAATGCTTGGTTCCCTGCTCGATGACCTTGGTGTTGGGATAAGGAGCGTAAAACTCTTTGAGATATAAGTTTGAATTTCCTAACCCTTCGATAAATTCCTTAACAGTAATTTCACCATTGCCTAATTTGCTCTCTAGGGCGGTGAATTCGTTTTGGGCGATGTAGGGTTCGATGTCGCGCTCGAAGATTTGACGGTAAGCAGCACGGATAATCGTTTGTACGGCTACTTTGTCGCTGTTTTCTTCTAGCTTGAAGATCTTCGTTTGTTCCCGCTGCTTGGTAACACCTTGAGCCACGCGAGTCTGAATATCTGGCTGCGTCCGCATTTCGGTAACAGCACCCAGTTCGACAAAGCGGGGGGTTTCTTCCTTATCGACTCTTGCGCCGACATCTTCACGAATGCTACCAGTACGCAGCGATCGCAGTGCTTGACCTTGGGGTGTCAGATAACGCTCGTATGGTACGGTATCTTCCCCAAAAGCTTCGCCGTATTCCGGGCTGTCGATAATTGCGTCTACTAGAGCGTAGAAGCCCTTCTTCGAGCAAATATCGAAGTATTTGTTGTTTTCTTGTCTGCCATAAGTTGGACGACCCAACAGACGGCGGTGAATGTATTCGATCGCCTTACAGACATAGAATGGTGTCCAATACAGCTTGCGGAATAGATCCGATTTAGCTAAGGCGCGGATAAATTCCCGTAGCGAAATTTCACCGTTTTCCAGTTTAATTTCAGCTACCTTCAACCGCTGTCCTTCGTACACATCCCGTCCGAATACTTGTAGGTAAGCGGCGCGGATCACGGCTTGAGTCGAACTTTCCGAGAATCTAACGCTAGAAGTTGTAGGAGATTTTCTCCCACCCGTTGCTGGAATTTGATCCAAGCGGAAGACTTTCGCGCCCAAAGTGCCAGGGAATTCACCCCGCGCTCTCGGGTTGCTGTTTTGGTTATTGATACCTGGTCCTTGGTGGATCAAGATCCGCTTAGTATCCTTACCAAAAGGTGCAGGGCTGCTGCTAGGGTTGCGAGTTTCTTTCGGGAAGATTGCCCCAAACTGAATTTCTAACGGATCGTTACCGGAACCATACGGATGTTGGTCGGGTAGCGGTCTATTGTACGCCGCAAATGTCGTGATGAATTGCGGTACTTTGCGGAAGGGGGCGCTGTAATTGAGCAGGTCTTGTTGTGGACCCCAGTTACGACACTCTTGCGCTTCTTGACCCAGACCGCGAATATAAGGTACGGTTTCTTCCCCGAAGTAGTCGGAGTATTCCTGAGAATCTACCAGCGCGTCTATCAGTGCTGATAAGCCACCGTTAGAAACAATCGAGAAATATTTCTGAACTTCTTCGCGAGAACTCGGACCCCGACCCAAAATGTGACGAAAAGCTAATTCCAGGGCGCGGCTGTTGATGAATGGCTCGTAAAATTGCTTGCGATACAGGGGCGATTTTGCTAAGCGGCGAATAAACTCTTTCATGGAAATATCGCCGTTCTTCACTTGAGATTCCAAGTAAGAAATCGACTGGCTGTAAGCGCGGGTAATATCGCGCTCGAAGACTTGGCGATAAGCAGCTTTAACAATATCGTTCTTTTCCCCTGCCGATAGCCCTGGCTTCATCGCATACTTGGGTCGTCTTTCTGCCGCATTAAAGTAGATTTGTGGCAGTTGTAACCCTTGCTGGTCGGACGAAGGACGCTGACGCAGTTTATTAGAAGGTGTAGGGGCTTTAAATTCTGTAATCAATACGTCCATG
This sequence comes from Chroococcidiopsis sp., assembly GCF_051657925.1. Classification (NCBI taxonomy): domain Bacteria; kingdom Bacillati; phylum Cyanobacteriota; class Cyanophyceae; order Chroococcidiopsidales; family Chroococcidiopsidaceae; genus Chroococcidiopsis; species Chroococcidiopsis sp. The sequence continues at coordinate 6,014 of NZ_JBOFLP010000159.1, read as the reverse complement.
TACTGAGCAACAATATTTGCTGCTTCAGGATTCTGGCGGAAATAAGACAGCGCCGATGCCCGCATTTCTTGCAATGCGACAATGGTTGCTTCGCCAGAACAGGCGTTTTCAATGATCTCCCGCAGACCCCGCACGTTGACGGAGATAATATTTGGATCGCCAGCTACGATCGCATACGTTGCATAACGTAAAAACCACGACAGGTCCCGCAGGGATTTTTGCATATTCCCAGGACCGTAGCGGGCGACGTTGATGGGGCGAAAACCAGGAGGTGTAGGACCACCGCCACCACCACCAGGACTAGCACTAAAAAGCGATCGCAATCCCTCTAAGAAACCGCCGCCCCGACTCTCAACGTAGGTGACAGTTCCTAGCTTCATGCCTTCCTTGACATCCGGCACAGTTGCTGCCATCGCCATTTCTGTTTCTCTGGGTTTTTCCAGATAAGCCATTGGCGAACCACCGACAAAGATGCGGTTAGCGGCACGGGATACAATAATCTCAGAATTTTTTGTTAAAGTTTCAGCAATTTCTAGCCGCTTATTGCCAGAGGCGAAATAGTTGGCTAACTCGTCCAGTTCGCCCCGCCCTAAAAAGCGGTCTTGCTGTTCGGCTTGGGAAATGGTTGCGACTGCTAGCGTTTGATATAGTTGCGGACGTGCAACTGAGCTTCCACCACTTGCCTTAACACTCATTAGATTTCTTAAGCTCCCATCAATAATCGTTACTGTGTTAAGTCTGACCAGGGTGTGAATGAATTCACGTTTGTTTATTTTAGGTTTTTCCCTCCCCAGAAAGGGAATTTTTCTTCACTTATATGAGGTGACGATCGCCTGAAATCAACCTGGTCAGCTTTTAGATTAGAACGTTTTGGACTCTTTACACCGCTATATTAAGAAGTGTGTAGTTTTCTCAATCTCAATGCCGTTGAATGTAGTCTTGCTTACAACATAAGTACTGAGAAAAATTATAAGTTTTGCAACAAATACTGAAGTTATGTGAGAGGCGATCGCCGACTTGAGAGTTGAGGGTGGGGTGGCGATCGCATTAGCTTACAGTTTGAGCTATCCAAATACTTCGTCTACTGTTATTCGCAGATCGGCTACTAAGTCAGGAACGGGTAGCACTTGAATCGGTTCTTGCAACAGTTGCGGTTGCTGTGCCAAAGGGTAAACTAAAAGCGATCGCTCGTCAGGATCGACTAGCCATCCCATTTGGCTACTATGACTCAGACAATGCAAAATATTCCCAGTTACCTTTTTTGAATAATTCGTCCGTCAATATACTCGCTAGCTAGTTTTGTTTCTGGTAGCTTTAGAAACTCTTCTAAAGTCAGTTTTTCTACTACTACCTGTGCCACGCTTTGTTCCTAATCACAGCAATTTAAGTTAATCATAAGATGTGTGAGAGAGCGATCGCCAATTGTAATTAAATCTCCTTAAAAGAGGCAATCGCATTTTTGGCATAGATCGAAAGTAGCCAACAAAGTGACTCAGTAATGACTCGCTCTATCTACTACGATTCAAAAAATAGAGTTAAAAGCAAATCAATGAGTTCGATCATTTTCGATGACATCATAAAAGCAAGTGGTTTATCCGAACGTGAATTCTTCATAGAAATTGTTCTTATGGTTTTTCAGCAAGACAAAATTAGTTTGGGGAAAGCTAGTGAATTGCTGGGAATGCATCGAATGCAGTTTCAAAAATTGCTGGCAGATCGAAATTTATATGTTCACTACGACGTAGCCGAATTTCAGGAAGATCTCAAAACGTTGCAGGAAATGAGTTAGTAATGACGGTTGTGAGTAACACCTCTCCTATCTTAAATCTGGTAATAGCCAATTGTTTACAGATATTTTAAATGCAGCAGATGAAATAGAAGATAGTTAGGATTTAGCGATCGCCAAGTAATTAAACCGATCGCTCCACAGCGCGATCGCAAAATCCGATATACTTCCCTAAAAGCGAGCGCATTTTTGGCACAGAGCGAAAGTAGCCGATAGCTTGAAACTTACAGAACTACACAAGCTAAATCTGCTTGTACAGATTAAAATAATTTTATAGAGATACGATATTTTCCATGTCTGTATTTACAGAACTAAAAACTAAAGACATGAATACACAACTGGTCGAATCACTTATACAAGTAATTTTGTCACTTTCACCGGAAGAAAGAAAATTGTTAGAAACAAAACTATTTTGGGATTCTTCTGAACCTAACACCCATGAGATTGTGAAACTCGCTCAAACTGGAGGAGCTTTCGATTTCTTAGCAGATGAGCCAGACTTATACTCGCTTAAAGATGGAGAGCCTATATAGTGAGTTTAACAAAGGGCGATATAGTCCTGGCTCCGTTTCCGTTTACAGATTTGCAGCAGACAAAATTACGTCCTGCTATAGTAATATGGGCAGACTCTAATAATCAAGACGCTACCCTATGTTTTATTTCATCGCAGAGTCTTTCTAATTTAGGTATTGGGGAGTTTGTCATTGATTCTTCAGATTCAGAATTCGCGGGTACTGGATTAAAGGTAAGTTCTAAAGTCAGAGTAACTCGAATTGTTACCCTTGAACGTAGGTTAATTACAAGGCGATTAGGCAAATTAGGAAGCAATCAAATTCAGCAATTAAATACTGCTATGATTCAAGCTTTTCAGCTTACATGAAAGTGCTGGCTTCTAGAGATTAAGCGCGATCGCAAAATCCGATATACTTCCCTAAAAGCGATAACTTCGTTCAGCTTCGCTAACGCGTTTTTGATACATATTAAAAGTAGCCGCAAGTTGAAACCTACGGCTACACAAACGAGCTTATTCTTTAATACCAAAATGCTTATATAGCATTTTCCTTAGTACATCACTACTACGCTTTACAAAATTCTCCTCAGACTCATCTACTTGTGGTTCACCAATTTGGTCACTCAATTCGGACAGAAAAGCATCGTTTTGAACTAAACTAGATACCTGTTCTGAAAACTTTTGTTCTTCATTAGGCTTGAAAAACGGTGATGTAATTGCGCTAATTGAAATAGCTAAAGAAGATTGAATATTAGCCAGAGATATGTTTGATGCTGGTAAACTCTGGTCTGATGACTCTCTAGCGTTATCCATAAAATCTTTAAAGCTGCTCATTTTTTATCCTTACCTTCATTTTTGTAATTTTTATAGTAAGCACGAATTATCTCTTCCATTGCTGAGATAACTAGTTCAATAATTTGACGTTTTGCTTGCTCAGGTAAAATATTCCATAGTTGCAAGACTAGAGAAGTTAACCATGATAACCAATTAAAGATAAACCACATACTTTTTTTTCAAGTGCATGAGAACAAACTAAATGTGCCTATCCATAGTGTTCCCCAAACTTATTAGAGTCAATCATTGTTGAATGTAAAGTATGTAATTTCTGTATTTGTTATCACTTTTGTCTAGGCGATCGCCTCGCCCCATTGATCCGCCCAATAGTACCTACTACACTACATTGCGTCAAACCTTCAAAGCATTAGATCTGGATTGCTGAACTTCACAACACGTAGCCCATAGTGCTGAAATTAGAATAGTAATCAAGCAATTTGAAGCGTGCTGGGTTCGGGAATGGATTCACCTTCTGCTTGCCAAGCTTCCAAATACATTTCAATTACTTCTTCACCACTACGAATTGCTTCCTCGCGTATTTTACCATGAGTAAAAGGCATAACAACGCGATCGCTAAATTCTAGAATCGTGACTAGAAACAGCCAGTTTTCATCCAACTATTATTTATTACTTAAGTGAGTAGCATTCACTCATGAGTAGCTTCGCTAAGAGCTTTATGAATAACTTCATCACTTACACCGTGACGTTTTAGACTAGTAATTAATGCAGAAACCGTATTACCTTCCAAACGCTCAAGATCTACTCGAAGTCCCTGACCAATATATGCTCGAATTAAGGGTTGATAACCAGAAAATCCGAGTAGTGGAGCTAAACGTTTTAAATCGTCCACTACATCTTCAGGAATACGAATGGTAATAGTAGTCATGGGGCGATTCTTATCTAATCGTTTCTTCAAAGTTTCAGTTTTCATAGTGTTCGCGCTCCTTGCGCGTTGCTTTCCGAGCTGAAATAATCCGAATTATGTTGTTTCGCTCGAACTCAATATGAACCACATATAAAAGATTCCATCGACTATCCATGCCAATAATTGCATCCCGCGCTTCATCATTGCGACTGGCATCCATCACAACTAAAAACGGATCGAAGAAGGCTTCTGCGGCTTGCTGAAATGTTATTCCATTATGCTTGCTGAAATTATTTTGAGCTTTTTCCTCATTCCATACAAAGGTAATGCCATTCAGCACGAAGTAGGTGTCCATGCCTCATAGTGTAAATATACCGTATTTACATTGTCAATACAATATTAGTGGGACTGTATGTAATTAACCTATTTGCTTAAATAAAAATGCTCAATCTACAGTGAATATCTGAGAGACACTAGCAACTGAATCTCTAGAAAAACCTATGGCATCACGCACTAATAAAACGTTGTCTGGTGTGTTTGACAGTTCGCCGCGATACATCACCAATCCTCACGCGGTAGAGACATATATTGCATTTTTTCCATCACTGGGTCTAACTCTGAAGACTCCCGACAGCAGACAACAGCTTTACTTGAACTACATTTTCACTTTTAAACTCTTGACTTTTAACTTTTGACTTGCTTAGCACCTGTAACCCGTCTTCCGCTACACTACATTGATGCTGCCCTCATAGCCCTTCCATGTCAGATTCCCAAAGCATTAGTGCTGCTGTCGCTAAACTCTACGATACATATCCCTTTCCCCCAGAACCGCTACTCGACGAACCACCCCCAGGCTATAACTGGCGCTGGAATTGGCTAGCCGCCTATAGCTTCTGTACCGGACAAAAACCGCAAAAACAAGATATCCGCATTCTCGATGCTGGCTGCGGTACTGGGGTAGGAACTGAATACTTAGTTCACCTCAACCCTAAAGCCCAAGTTGTCGGAATCGATTTAAGTGCGGGTGCTTTAGCTGTGGCGCGGGAACGCTGTCAGCGTTCGGGTGCAAATCGCGTTGAATTCCATCACCTGAGTTTGTACGACGCGGAACAGTTACCAGGAGAATTCGATTTAATTAACTGCGTGGGAGTGCTGCACCACTTACCAGATCCGATCCGCGGGATTCAAGCCATTGCATCTAAACTAGCCCCAGGCGGAATCATGCACATTTTCGTGTATGGGGAAATAGGGCGCTGGGAAATCAAATTAATGCAGCAGGCGATCGCACTCCTGCAAAATGACAAACAGGGCGATTACCGCGATGGCGTACAAATTGGTAGAAAACTATTTGCCTCTTTACCAGAAAACAATCGTCTTGTCAAACGCGAAAAAGAACGTTGGGCGATGGAAAATCAGCGAGATGAATGTTTTGCAGATATGTACGTTCATCCGCAAGAGATTGACTACAATATTGATACTTTATTCGATTTAATTGACGCTTCGGGATTGACTTTCTTGGGCTTTTCTAATCCCAATTTCTGGCAAATAGAGCGACTTTTGGGCAAAGATCCGGCATTAATGGAAAGAACTAACGGATTGAGCGATCGCGCCAAATATCGTTTAATCGAACTATTAGATCCAGAAGTCACCCATTACGAATTTTTCTTAGGTCGTCCACCGCTACCGCAAGCCGATTGGTCGTCAGATGCAGCCCTACTCGCCGCCATTCCCGAACTAAATCCTTGTATAGATGGCTTTCCGAGTCACTGCTTATTTAACTACGACTACCAAATAGTTAACTTAACAGAATCAGAACTGGAATTTCTACAGGCTTGCGATCGAAAGTTAACAGTAGGTGAAATTTTGGCTAACCTAGAGTTGGGCTTAGAAGGAGTGCGATCGCTCCTTTCCCAACAACTAATCGTACTTTCGCCTGGTTAACTCTTTTTTAAGTATTGTTACCGCAACGTGGTATGATTCTACGTGGCTCATTAGAGTCGAAACATTAGCGTCAGCGT
>NZ_JBOFLP010000158.1:0-12853 GCF_051657925.1 Chroococcidiopsis sp. | reverse complement strand
ATTGATGGGATATCCTCCCTCTTGGAAACCTTGACGGGTGGCAAAGCCTCTCTTGAGAAGCTTGGGGGAGGAGGAATCCTCCCCCCAACTTCTCGCTCCCGCCAAGTTTCCGCAAAAATTGGTGCTAACGTTTCCGCACACACACCAATCGTCTTGGGTTTAGCTAACTGACACCAAGCCACAGAAATCGCAATCGCGAAGTCAATAGCCATCATTGCAGCAAAAGCAAGCGCGATCGCATCAACAGATAAGGTCAAAGCGTATTGGATATTCATGATAGGTAAAATTTTGCGGCATCTTTTTGGATGAATAATTCATCCAAAAAATGCCGCGTAGTTAATGGTGGACGCGGTGTGGAAGATTTAATAACTAAAATTCGGATTCAGTATATAGCTGTAGCCAGAGCGGTTCAGATTCAATGAGTAGCGCGATCGCGTCATTGCTCTGGCTTCACGGGCCGTACTACTTCGTTATAAAAATCCATGCCAAAGTTTTCTGCTAATACTGGGAGCAAAAGAGCTTGATTGCTTGGGGAATATTCCCATACAAAGCCTAGTGGGGTAATCTCGCTAGGGTAATCAGAACCCCCGCCAGTCATATGCTCTAGTTGTTCCTGTTGATATTCGTATTCGTAAGATGTCTGCATTGATTTTTCCAGTGAAGTACGACAGCGTGAAGTGATGCGCGACGTTTGCGGGAGGAAGCTTCCTTCCGCAAAGCTCGCTTGCTGGTATGGCGATGAAGATGTGCCACTAATTTAGTATGTGACTTCGCATCCCATAATAGTTAAAGTTAAGATGAATATTTTATGAAGTAACAGCATAGGTCGTAACGATGTCGCGCAAGGATGCAAGCCCTGGACAAAAAGAATCTGCTGCCGAACGGAGACAGCAATCTATGCACTTGCGGAAGATGGGTAAAAGTTACAGAGCTATTGGCAAAGAATTAGGCATAAGTGAAGCTCAAGCGCACCGCGATGTAGTTTTTGTAATTAAATCTATAACGGCGTTAACCCAAGATTCAGCCAGAGAGCATCAAGCACTAGAATTAGAACGATTGGAAATGGCAATGAGTGCGATCGCATCATCTGTTGAAAAAGGACATTTGCAAGCAATTGACCGTTGGGTGAGGTTGTGCGAATCTAGGCGTAAGTTACTAGGAATTGATGCGCCAGCAAAACAAGAAATTAATAGTGCGATCGCCTTCAATAATGACAACTACCAAACTATGGACGCAGCCGAACTTAGCCGACTCTATACGGCGACGATTAGAGATCCTGGGACGAATTAAGACCAATAGTAAAAAGCAACTAGCAATAACATTAAGTGCCAAAGACCCAGTAATTTGGGTTAATGATTTTGTCTGGACTTACGATCCCAGAATTACCCCAGCAACAATGCCATTTGATTTATTCCCAAGACAAGTTGAGTTCATTCGGTGGTTAAGCGATCGCTATGTTCTGCGTGAGGACGGGTTAGCAGAAAAGTCAAGGGATGTTGGTTTCACTTGGCTATGTGCTGCCTTTATGGTTCATCATTGGCTGTTCCATTCTGGTTTCAAGGGGACGGTAGGCAGTCGAAAAGAATCACTCGTAGACCGTATGGGCGACCCAGATACTATCTTTGAGAAAATGCGCCTCATCTTGCAACTTTTGCCACCTTGGATGCTGCCAAGTTACCAAGATAGCTATATGCGGTTATTGAATCACCAAAACGGTAATTCAATCACGGGTGAATCTGGAGATAACATGGGCAGAGGCGGACGATCCTCACTTTATATTATTGATGAAGCTGCTTTTATCGAACGCCCACAAAAAGTTGATGCAGCTATCTCTCAAAACTCTGATGTAAAGATATATGTCTCTACCCCTAATGGCTCTGGCAATCCCTTTGCTCAAAAGCGCTTAAGTGGTGCAATCCCTGTTTTTACTTTCAGGTGGCAGGATGACCCGCGCAAAGACCAGGCTTGGTATCAAAAACAAGTAGATACTTTAGACCCCGTAATTGTAGCTAGTGAAATAGATATTGACTACAGTGCCTCTATTGAGGGTATCTTTATTGAGGCGAAGTGGGTTCGCGCAGCTATTGATTACCCGCTATCAGCACAAGGCGCATCTGTAACAGCAGGATTAGACGTTGCTACTACTGGAAAAAACAAAAATGTATTTGTAGTTAGACAAGGGAACAAGGCGATCGCGGTCAAGGAGTGGCAAGGATTAAATACTACAGAAACGACTTTTAAAGCCCAGGAACTAATTAAATCATTTAAAGCAACTCACCTTAACTTTGACGTTGATGGTGTTGGGGCTGGTGTAGCTGGTACTTTGGAGACGACACCTAACTTAGGTTTTACATTTACTTCAGTTCATGGCTCAGGTAGCCCAAGCGTATTCTTTTGGGTAGGCGAGAACAAAACAAGTAAAGAAAAATTCTATAACAAACGAGCAGAGCATTACGGACTTTTACGCGAAAGATTTCGCAAGACTTACGAAATGGTAGAAGGTATTGCTGAGTACCTTGAAGATGAACTAATTTCAATTCCCAATCATGCAACTCTTATTGCACAATTAAGTCAGCCACTACGAAAGTTTACCAGCAATGGCAAAATATTGTTAGAAAGCAAGGATGAGATGAGGCGGCGTGGCGTAGAGTCTCCTGATTATGCAGATGCCTTAATGTACGCATTCATAGACCCGCCTGACGATTGGACGGGGGCAGCAGTTGTAGGAAGTCGCAGAATAGCAAATACTATTGATTGGTGAGAGAAAGGTGGTTTTAACTAATGGTGCGAGACTAAGTACAGAGCAGAGCCGCGAAATTTCGAGCGTTAGGCGCGACTACGGTTCGCTGTCTTCTTACGCCAACTATTTCTTACGCCCGCAGGACGCGGCGATTTTAGCTAAGGGGAACGGGAAGAAGTTACACGAGATATACAGGCAGGTAGCAACCGACCCCCGGATTTACGCCGCCCTCACTCAAAGATTCGGCGCTGCTATAGGCAGAGAAATAGTAGTAGAAGCGGCAAGCGATCGCAGAATTGACAAAAAAGCCGCCGACGAAGTAAGATTACAAATTAAAAACCTAGGTCGCCGTAGTACCGAACGTAGTAATAAAGCCGCCGTTTATAGTTTTGGTGGATTTGAGAACGCCACACTAACATTTTTAGATGCAAGGTTCGTTGGTTACTCGGTAGTCGAAATTGACTGGGCAATAGAGGGCGATCGCGTTGTAGCTCGTCAATTATGGGGTCGCGAATCAAGTAGGTTTACCTTTGACATTGCCGATGGCGGCTGGGAATTGCGCTTAATTACTCCCGAATCGCCCCTAAATGGGATAGCGTTGCCCCCTAAGAAATTCTTGCTAACTTGCGTTAATTCTCATGATGATTCACCCTACGGGGACGGACTAGCCAACAAACTATTTTGGCTCTCGTGGTTAAAACGCCAAATTCAGAAGTGGTGGGCGATATTCTGCGATAAGCACGGCTCACCTACTCTTTTAGGCGAATATGAAACGCCTGCCCAGCGCGATCGCTTAATTGAAGTAATGCAAGGAATAAGTCAGCAAGCTGGGGTAGCGCTCCCTAAAGGCGTAACTTTAGGACTATTACAAGCGGCTTCCACTGGTACAGATGTTTATTCTGCGTTCTGTGGCTACTGCGATACTCAAGCAGTAGAGGCAATACTGCTACAAAATCTTACTACTAATATTACGGGGGGTTCTTATGCCGCCTCCGAGACTCATTTAGAAATTCGTCAAGAACTCGTTGACATGGACTGTAGCCTGCTTTCGGATGGCCCTTATGCGGATCTTTCCAGGTGGATTTGCGAGTTTAATTACCCCGATGCCGAACCACCGCTAATTTATCGCCCCAGGGTGAAAGTAGCTGATGAGGCAAGGGCAAGGCGCGATACAGCGCTTGTTAGTCTTGTTGGTCGTCCCCTAACGGAAGAGTACCTACGCTCCAGCTACGATGCTTCGTTTCTAACAGAAGAAGAAGTAGCCAAAAAGCAGGAAGAACAAGCAGCTAAAGAAGCAGAACTTGCAGCACAAAATCCACCGACAACAGAAGATCCTAATGCAGAGCAACCATTCGTCTTTAGTGAATCGCTAATCCGCGTCGGTACTGCTGTCAGTTGGAAGTATGGCACTGGCACGGCGACGGGAAAAGTTGTTAAGGTCTACAGAAGTCGCATCACCCTAAAACTAGGCAATTCAGAAATCACCCGTAATGGCAGTGAGGACGACCCAGCAATATTAATTGAGCAAGAGAATGGTGCAAGAGCATTGAAATTAGTAAGTGAAGTTCGGATATCTAGTTCTGATTACGCAGAGGAAGAGAAAGATACAGAATTAGACCCCGCAGACCTGTATACAGAACAAGCGTATTCCCAAGCGACCCCTATTTTTTCTGAGTGGCTAGAGACACTTGAAGACCATTTATTTACGGGCGCAGAGGATTTGGGGGAAGTACGCGATCGCATCGATTCGGCATTCGGTGAAATGGATAGCAAGGATTTCGCGGCGCTCATGCAATCCACCCTCCTCGCGTCTTATGGCGCTGGTAGATATCAAGTAGGGGTTGAAGCAGAGGACGATGAAGATGGTTAAATCGCCCTTCCTCAAACCATTCCCCGCCGCGATCGCGTTCTTCAAAAGTAAGATTGGTCTGCCTAGTGAGAACTGGAAGACAATTTCTGAGGAATATTCTGCGATCGCATTCACAATTGCAACGGTTACGAAAGTCAGTATTTTAAAAGACGTTCAGGACGCGATCGCGCAGCAATTAGAGTCTGGCGTATCTCCAGAGCAGTTCCGCGCCACTTTCAAAGACATTATGACCCGCAGGGGTTGGTCGCCTAATTTCAGCCCCTACCGAGTCTCACTTATCTTGTCTCAAAACGTGAGGCAGAGCATGGCTTATGGACGCTGGGAGCAATCCGAGGAGCCAGGTTTTAAACAACGTCATCCTTACAGAATTTACAGGCATCGTGATTCTGTCGTCCCTCGCCCACACCACAAAGCCCAGGATGGCAAGGTATTTCCCGCCGACGCAGACGTGTGGAAAGCGATCGCTCCCCCGCCGTTCGGATGCAAATGCTCCTTCTATAATCTCAGCCAACGTCAACTAGAAAATCTTGGATTGACGGTAAGCAAACCGCCGTCATTGAGGGCGATCGCAGAACCAAGTTTAAAACCTGGTTTTCCTGAATCGTTAACTGAGCAACGAAGTCAACTGATAGAAAGAGCGATCGCTTCCTTGCCCCCAAATTTAGCGGCGTTGTTGGAGGAGGAAGTAGAACTATCTGAATCCTTAGATTTTGCTACGGGGAAAATCAAGAGTGATCGCACTTGTAAGAAAGGCTTTCCTTGCGGTAACTCCTGCATCAGCCGTACAAAAATGTGTTCCAAAGTCTTAGAGGGACAGTATAAGACGGCGGCAGAGTGGTTAGAGAGTAAGTTACCACCCAGGATTGAAACAAATACCGCTACCCATACAGAATTTATAGCTAGGGGTTATTCAGCTATGGGGTCAGAGCGCAAGGCAGAAATAGATGCTTTGCTAAAAGGAGATCCCGAAGAAAAGGAGCGAATAGCAAATGAATATATAGCAGTACGCAAGGAATTTATGGCAGCCCTTGATAATAATCGAATTAAGAAAAAAGAACTAGAAAATATAAGAGCGCGTCATAGAGCGGCTGAGGACGCTCACTACAACTACGACAAATATAATCGTCGCGCTGCCGCTCAAAAAATGGAGGAATTTAGGACTCAATTATTGAACGAAGGATTACCATTACCTGAAGCCAAAAATATCTTAGAAAGACTCGAATTTGATACCAGTTCAATAAGTTCAATAAACAAGGCTTTAAATAGTAATTTTACCCGTGCTGATTTGGACGAGGCGATAATGGAATTTCAGCAGTTGACAAATGGTAAAAGCAGCAATTCTCTTAAAGCAGTGGAAAACTCACGTTTTGCTAATGGAAGAGCTTACGCGAATCGAAGCGGAGATTTAAGTATTGGGTCAAATCCTGATAAAAGAGTAATTTTCCACGAACTAGGACATCATGTGGAATATGAATCTGATACTACTTTACAGGCGGCTAAGTCCTGGATTAAGAGCCGAAGCACGGGCGAAGCGCAAAGTTTAAAAGCACTTGCAGGAGAAAAGTATGAAGATGACGAAATTGCATACCCAGACAAATTTATTCACCCCTATGTAGGCAAGATTTACCCTGATGCCACAGAAGTAGTTTCAATGGGGATAGAATACTTTACCACTGGTAAAAAAATGCTAGAACTGTATCAGGCAGACCCGGAACATTTTGCTTTTACAGTAGGAGTAATAAAGCGTTGATTAAATACGAGTTAATTGACAACGTTCGTCGCACCATAACTATTAGTTTGGAAGCTTCGTCGCCTCATGAAAGAGCAAGTATAGTTGTAAACGGCGATGAATCCTTAAAAGCGATTGCTACGGACATTTTATCTCGCTCCCATGGAGCTTTTGGTCATATTATAGGCGAAATAACTAGCCCAATAGACTTAGATTCAGCGCTACATGGCTCGGCTTTCAAGGATTATCGAATTGAACTAACGCAAGGGAAGGAATTAGTAAGTAGCTACGATTCGGGTATTCCAGAGGGAGCCGTGACTTGAACCTACCCGATAACCCCACACAATCACAAATGGACGCGATCGCACGCTCTATTATTCAGTCCCAATATAAAGATAAGGTAGGTGCGATCGCATATAGAAGGGCAGAAGGGGGAGGAATTGAGGGTAAGTTTAAGGATGCGCTTAATCCAAAGCGCGTTTTTGAGTTTTTGATTAAAGATAGGGAATTGAGCTACAAGGTTGATTCCTGGGATGAGGAGGATTAGCTATCTTTAGAATCACTGTGGATGACTCGCAAATCAAAGCAGCATTTAGAAGATTGGCGGCGGCGGCATCGGATGCTACGCCTGTAACCCTGTCTATGACTAGGTTGTAACTGTTTTGTGTTATAATTAAATATATGTCCCAGCGATGTTTTCTTGGCAGTTACATCCTGGGGGCGGTAAACCTAATATAAGTAGGCTCACAATGGGTATTTTACGAGATTTGACAGGGCAGCGCTTTGGCAAATTGACGGCAGTAGAAAGATCGGGGTCTGCACCAACTGGTGGGGCAAGGTGGCAATGTTTGTGCGACTGCGGTAACGAAAAAGTATTTTCAACAGCGCATCTCGTCGCTAAGTGTAAACCCGCTCAGTCGTGTGGTTGCATGGCAAAAGAACTTCGCTCCAAGGCGCAGATTAAACATGGAAAATGCAATACCCGAACTTACACAATTTGGACTGGTATGATGGCGCGTTGCACAAACCCTATTGACTCAGCATATAACCGATATGGTGGCGGCGGGAGAGGGATTTGCGATCGCTGGCTTAAATTTGCAAATTTCTATATCGATATGGGCGATTGCCCGGACGGGTTGACAATTGAGAGAAAAGACAATGAGCAAGGCTACTCCCCTGAAAATTGTATATGGGCATCATGGAGAGAGCAGGCTAATAACAGACGTAGCAATCAATTGTGGGAATATAATGGGCGGGTTCTGATAATATCCCAATGGGCTGAAGTGTCTGGTATTGCCAAAGATACTTTGAGGCACAGAGTAATTAAGGCTGGCTGGTCTATCGAACAAGCTATAACAATCCCTGTAACAAGAAGAGGGCATAAGAAGGATGTTCAGAATAATAATCAATGACAGAGAAATTCAACACGCTTTTAATAGGCTAAAACAAGCCTCCTCAGACTTGAAAGCGCCTATGAGCGACATAGGCGAACACTTTTTGAAAAGGGCTGATGATGGGTTTAGAAACGAGACTGACCCCTGGGGAGTTCCTTGGCAGCCCCTCAAACCAAAAACAATAGCTCGAAAACAAAAAGATAGAAAAATTCTGAAGGTACTACAGAGTACCGGACTCCTCCGCGCCTCTTTTTCTTACACCGCAGATAGTAATAGTGTAGAAATTGGGACAAATCGAGTTAGCGCAACAGGTGCGCCAATAGCCATTTTCCATCAGTTGGGAACGAGGAAAATGCCAGCCCGCCCAATGCTACCCGAAACCGACCGATTGCCGCCCCAGGACTTGGAGGAAGTATTAGCTATTCTTGAGGAGCATATTACTGGCGTTTTCTAGACCTGAAAATAATCCAACGGTTTACTCAATGCGATCGCTACCCGCATCAGAGCGATCGCTCTTGGACTAACTACCCCATTTTCCCAATCACTAACCATTTGCTGACTTTCAAATACAGCTTTACCTAACTGCGCTTGGCTCATGTCTGCTTCGACACGAGCAAGCTTTATTTTGCGCCCTAATTGCTGTTCTTGGGTTGAAACTTGCCGCATCCACTATTAATAGGCGTAATTTACATCCGTTGCCGTACCATTTTAGATTTTAGCCTAGCTCGCTCCTAATCTAGTAGAGATATCTACTATTGGGTACAAAACCTATGGTGACGATTACGGAGTCGCCAGAGAAAGAATTAGAAATTGAGATACTTAAAACAGGCACGCACGTTGCCATGAATGGTAGCAGCCATAGTTTTACCCATGATATCGCCCAAGAAATAGTCGATACCTACAACCCAGATAACTTTAAAGCTCCATTAATAGTCAGTCACCGTACTGGGGACTATAGCGATCGCTCTCTTGTGGATTCGGAATTAGCTTTTGGTACGCCTAAGTTCCTCAAAAAAGTAGGCGATCGCGTTAAAGCAGTATTTGAGAAGATATCACCCCGCTTTGTGGAATGGACGCGCAATAACGAGATATTAGGCATTTCCCCATCTTTTTACCCCCCCGACCATCAAAGTAACCCTACCCCCGGCAGGTGGAGTTTGCGACACATTGCGGGCTTGGGGAAAAGTCCGCCTGCAATTAAGGGGTTGGCTGCATTGTCTCTAACTGAATTTTTCATTTCAGAGAATGGGGCAATTAACTTGGGTGAATTTGATAATTCAAGTTTTGACGAGGATGCGATCGCTCTTGATTTCATGGTAGGAGAAGGCTACGAAGTATTTGGGCGGCTGAGAGATTACCTAATAGAAAAAGAGGGCGCTGAAACTGCCGATCGCATTATCCCTAGTTACTATTTGCAGTTATTAAATGAGCCGCAGCCAAAAAATGATTATCCTTTTGAATTGGTAGAACAGTTAATGATGCGGGTATCGGATTTAGAAACCAGATTAAATCCAATGCTAGTCAACCAGATATATTCAGAACCTATTAGTTTTGCATTACCCAAAACTCCTGGTGCTGCTAAGAAAAAATGCACCAAAGGGACAGCTTGCGGCGGGTCGTGTATTAGTGCAAGTAAGACTTGTAAGAAAAAGCAAAGCCCTGATAACAAGGCTAAAACGAAGGGATTAAAAGAAAAGATTAAATCTAATGAAAGTGCGAAGTCTTCCGGGGGGAGGATTCCCTCCGGAGAGCTTCGCGCGAAGTCTGGCTCTGATGACTCAACTCAAGTTTTAGTAACAGAAAAGAAGAAAACCATTGAACCAAAAAGACCTACTAGGGAAGAATCGGCAAAAATGACCGACTCCGAAAGAGAAGAATTGCGTGAAGAATTAATAAAATACCAACCTGAAGGGAAACTAACTTCAAAAGAAGCGGATTTTGTTAAATCCGCTCTAGAAGGGGATACAAGTATGATTGCAAGTAGGATGGCATCTTACGAAGCGGACTTTGTAAATGGATTAATTGAAGACTCTGACAATGATATTAGTTTTTACAATGGCATGAAAAAGTATCAAAACAGCGCTCCTAAGCCAAATATTCCTATTTACATGAGCGATAGCAATGAAGGGAACTATAAGGTCGGAAAACCTTTCAATAGTTACGGAATTTATCAAAAGTTTGAAACTGAGAGAAAAAATGCCAAAGGTAAAGTTTTGGTTGTTGTCCCAAATAATTCTTCTGGCTTTAAATCCCTAGCTTCAAACGAGCAAATTATATCGGATTCTAAATACGTTGTTGATTCAATAAAAAAGCAAGGATCGAGAACTATTGTAACGTTAAAAGAAGATGGCAAAGGTGAAAAACTAAAAGCTAATATTAGTAGAACAAGCGTCACGGGAAGCGGTTTAGGATGATACCCATTAAATTCCGCTCCGAACTCATTAATTTTGCCGTACCTAAAACAAGGCATCTTTCGGGTGGAATTCTTCCACCCGAAAATGCCGCCCCAGGTAAAAGCGCTAAGAAAAAATGCACCAAAGGAACGGCTTGCGGAGGTAGTTGTATTAGTGCAAACAAGACTTGCAAGAAAAAGCAAAGTGTTGATGGAAGTAATAAGACAAAGGCGCTCATTGCAAGCTTAAAAGGGAAAGGACAGACCTCTCTTCCACAAGAAAAATCTTCAACTGAAATTACTACTGGTACATCAGGAGGACCTACCGCCCAAACAGAAAAGTCTTCCTCTTACGGTGAAAACTTTAGAAAAGCAAAAAAAGACCCAAATATAGACGAAGTAACAATTGATGAATTTGTCGATCTATACGCTGGGAAGTATTACGAATTTAGCGGCAATGGGCGAGCCACTGTAGATATTACTAAACGAAAAGATGTAGAAAGAGCAATCCGTGATGGTATTTACATTGAAGATGCTGCTATTGACGCGCACCCTACATTAAAGAAGAAATATGCAATAGGTATTGCCCAAACAAACAAGGATAACGATCGCTGGCAAGAAATCAATAGGCGGGTAAACGCGCCTATTTTAAGCGCTGACGAAACGAAAAATTATAAACCGTTTATGAGCGCTGATGAGGCGGCGAGTTATACAAGCGACAGCTTCTTCTCCGGGGTCGATATGTTTCACGGAACGAGCGCAAAAGGCGCAGAAAGCATTGTAAACGAGGGTGTTAATATTGATTTCGGTCGCAGAGGACTCTACGGCGAAGGATTTTATATGGGGGTAGAAGAAAATATTGCCAAAGGTTACACGGCTGAACATAAAAGATATGGTGGGGGAGATGGAAGTGTTGTTACAACTAGGGTAAAAGCAAAAAATCCTTTTCGCGGCGATATTAACGGCGAATTACGCGACAAACTAGCAGGTAGTGGACTTAGTGAAATTACTGGTAAAGACGGCAGCGATATAAAAATGTTTTTAAAAGCAAACGGTTATGATTCTATTTATCAAAAAGATAGCGGCTACTTAGTTGCTTTAGAAAACAAACAAGTTGTTACCTATCAAAATAAAAAAGTTACCGAAACGGCTGACGAATTAACAGCAATGATGCTAAATGATAGCACTACAAAAAACAATAAAAACTATAAGTTATTAAGTGAGATTAAGTAATATGGTTACTTGGAAAGGTTGCGGATACTGCAAACATTTAACGAAATCTAGCTTTTGCAAGGCGTTCCCCGATGGGACGGGAATACCTCTATTTATTGCTAACGGTGAAATTCCCCACTTGCAAAAAATAGGTGGGCAAAAGAATGACATAGTTTATGAAGAGAAGTAATGGTAACTCCTATAAAAGATGGCGCTCAAATAATAGCTATAAAAGATATTTTAGAAACTCAATATTCCGATGGCATTACATCAATATCTAAAGCCGAGCTAGATGATGAAGATAATATTATTGGCATATTTGAAGATAAAATTTCTCCCACCGTAACTAAGCGCTACGCCTTTAAAATCACAGACGAGGAAATTGGGTATAGATTAATGAACGCCAAAGAAATAGCAAATTTTATTGAGGAAGATGAGGAAGATATGAATGAAACGGATTTCACCGAACGGGAAGCATCTCTTAATGCCACCGCCGCCGAGCTTGCTAAACAAGCCCAAAAAATAGCATTGCGCCAAGCAGAATTAGACCGCAAGGAAGACATGGACTTTGCCGAATCCTTAATTAAGGATGGTCGCGCCCTGCCAAATGAAAAGGAAAAACTTGTAACCATGATGGGAACGATGCGACAAAACGAAACAGTGGTGGAATTTAGCGAGGAGGATAAACCCCAAATGCTAGATGCCTTCAAAGAAATGCTATCCAAGCGTCCGCCAGTAATTGCTTTTGGCGAACACGCCAAACCAGACGGAAAACCCAAACATGGCTCTATCAACTTCGCTGCCCCCGAAGGCACGGAAGTAGATATGGAGGCGCTAGAAGTGCATGAAAAAGCCCTAGCGTACCAAGAAGCACATCCTGGTACAGATTATATGAGCGCAATATCTAAGGTTGGTTATTAATTATGGCAGTATCAGTATTTCACGTTGCCCACAAGGCGCTCGAAACCCGCACCGTAACCTTAGCAGGTTCGGCAACAGTCGGTCGATGCGTGGGTTACGACTCATTGCAAACTACAACAGCCGGAGCGGCGAATGTTTGGGGGATTGCGATTACGAACGGGATAATCGGCGATCGCATTGGCGTTGTGACAGAGGGGAGCGTTCCGGCCGAAGCAGGCGCAGCAATTACCATCGGTCAACAAGTAGCCTCTGACGCTACGGGGAGACTTATCCCTGCAACGGTGGGGCAAACTGTACTTGGTCGCTCTCTTGGCGCAGCAAGCGGCGCAGGCAAGTTTTTTGAAGTACATATTACACGCGAAGGGAAAGCCTAATGCCTTTAATGAGTTTGAAGGCTACGCGAGTAGTCGATCCAATTTTAACTACAGTTGTCCAGGGCTATATGCAGCCCGAATTTGTGGGGAGTGAGTTATTCCCCCCTGTCCCTGTCACGAAACGCGCTGGCTTAGTCGTCGAGTTCGGTAAGGAAGACTTTGCTTTATTCGATACTCGTAGAGCGCCAGCAGCAGCAACCAAGCGCCGCAATATTAATTAT
>NZ_JBOFLP010000157.1:0-7184 GCF_051657925.1 Chroococcidiopsis sp. | reverse complement strand
TAATTTTACCCTTTTCGCGATCGACTGCTACTAATATGACTCTTGCCGTTACATACAATTCTTGACTGTCGGGAGATTGAATTTGATAGTCCCAATTGATCCGCACGCCTTCCATATCCGCCATGCGGGTTCTGACTATTGCATCCATCCCCATTTTAATCGGACGGTGATAGCGTACTGCAAGTTCTACTACGGGTAAGTCACAACCCAAAGCGACTAAGTCAGCAAAATTAATCCCAATCGATCGCAAGCATTCTACCCGTGCTTCTTCCATCCACGTCATGTAAGAACCATGCCAAACATTACCAGCATAGTCTGTATGATGTGGCTGCGCTCGGACTGGATATTCAAACCAATCCGTGAAGGCTACATTAGGTAGGTTGGTTGGGGACTGTTCTTGTGCTTGGCTCACTGTTACTGAGGAGGTAGGGAATAAGTCAAAAGTCAAAAGCTAAAAGTCAAAACGCTAACCACAGATTGCTTTTCGCTACTCACCCATGACTAATGACCAATGACTAATGACCAATGACAATCATACTTTAACAAATGTCCACTCCAAACTTTTCATCGGTGCGGTTTGTAATTGCTCTGTCAGTTCGGCATTACTACCAAATTGTAGTTGGGAAAGGTATGAGGCTTCTACGTTGACAGTAAACTCCTTCTCTTCAAAGCACCAAGGAGTAACGGTAACTTTGCCATCCTTCAACTGAATAATATCGTAGCGATCGCCGTCTGGACCTTTGCCAATTTCTAACGCGCGTTCGTCTACTGGTAGTTGATGGTTACAGAGAATTAATGAAAGGCGATCGCACCACTGAAAAAATGCATAAGCTTCTTCAGTATCTTTCTGACTAATTTTAAGTTCTTTCCTATATTGCTTTTGTAGCTCTAATTGTTCGTCAAGAAACTCATCGAGTTCCGATGACTCTCCCCGTTTTCCTTCATTCAAAAAACTAGTATGCATAGAAGTTAGCATTGTCACCCACCGTCCCCGATAGCGTGCGTTGGAAATGTGCTGTTTCAGCTTGGGTAGATGAGTACTAGTATCGAGAGTAAAGTCTAACGGCGCACCAGCTGGCGTGAGACTATTTTCTTCCCATTCCTTTTCTAGATCGTCATGGTGGGAAATTGCAGCTATAGTTTCGTAAATCCGAGGTGGAAAATCCTTACGTCGCCAATGTCCGGCAATTTGTGCTGCAAGTAGCGCATGAGCGCGATGATAAATAACTTCCCAACCTGTTTTAGTTTGATTAGCGATCATATAGTATTTCGAGCTTGAGTTATGAATCACTCGTGAAGGTTGTCATTGGTCATTGGTCATTGGTCATTGGTCATTGGTCGCTTACTTACGACTTACGACTTACCACTTTTAATCCCCACCGAATTCGACAATCTTGCCAATATTAAAATCTATCCTGATCCAGCCTTTAAGCTTGCGAAGATTGTCTAAAAGTAAGAGGGGAATTTGCCAGTGATGTACCATTAAAAATGGCAAAGGATCGTCGATCGCAAAAATTGCATCCTTCCCACGCCAGATGTTTTTGAACCAGGTCTGTAATTGTTGAAAAGAGCGAATTCCAGTTAGCCGCCAGAGTTCGTGATAAGTCCAATAAGTAGGCTTGCTGGTTGGTAGCGGTTGCAACGGCTCAGTATAAGACTCGTTACTTAGATATGCATCGGCTACGCCTAGATGATTATAAAACATTGTAATTGCTGAGTGGGTGCGGGGGTTGCACTCAATCGCATAAACGTTTCCATCCTCAGCTTGAATAAAGTCAAAAGAAGCTTGTCCGGTAATTCCTAATTCTTTGACAAAATGACGCACCCATGCAAGTATTTCTGGCTTGTCAACATTTTCATAATTGACTTGAAAAGCAGAAGACTCGCAACAGCAGTGCATTCTTAATTCCCCATTGCGGACGGTACTGTGGGTGCAGTATTCCTGTCCTGGGATAAATTCCTGCATAATCCAAGGCTTTTCAGGACTAATCGGCAGGCTGTTGACAAAAGCTGCTGTTTTTGCTTGTGTAGCGCATGGTAGCTTAGTTAAGTTTAAACGACGTACCGAGTCGTAAGGAATGCTTTTGAGGATATACGGACGTTCTGCATCGGAAAAGTCAAAGTTAATAACTTGTTCTGGATTAGTAATCTTGAAAGATTTGGGGACAGATAGACCGAGCGATCGCGCTTTCTCGGCAAAATCATACTTATCGTCTAACATCTGCGTCACCTCTGCATCGAAGTGAAACACCTCGCAGCAGCCAGATAAAACTGATTTAGCCACAGAGTCATAGTAGCTGGCGACGGGACTACAGACGGGAACGTAGACATCAATATTTTCTTGTTTGGCGATCGCCAGTAATGCTTGTGAATAGCCTTCCGGGTCTTTTTCCGGCGCGGGAACGGTGTAAAAGCGATCGACGGCGTTAGAAAACCGATGTCCAGTCAACCAATATTTGTGTGTTTCTACCAACACCACCCGATGTCCGACCATATGAAACGAACGGGCAAGTTGCAGGGCTTTGGTCATCTTCCCCCCCGTCAGCATGATGTTTTTGGGGTGAGATACAGGCAAGATGCCCCTGTCACGAAACGGCTTGCTGACGAGATTCCACAATAACGCTGTCAAGACAACAGTACAGTTGAAAGGAAAGGCGATCGCGAGTAGAAGTAGCGTTCCCAGATTTTGGAATACTGCAAATATCTGCATGGTAGGGGTAATAGATTGTGGTAAAAGCAAGGCATTGCCTTGCTTTTACCGATTTATATGCGCCGGATAATGGTCAAACCATCGCGTAGCGGTAGCAAAACCTGTTCCACGCGGGGGTCAGCAGCTACGATGCGGTTAAATTGGGCGATCGCTTCTCCGTTTGGGGTGCGCTGGTCGGGTGGCAGGTATGGCTGTCCTTGCAACAAGGTATTATCAACGCAGATAAATCCTCCAGAGGGTACTAAATCTGCATCTAGCAAGAGGTGGAAATAATCTACGTACTCCTTCTTATCGGCATCAATAAATACCAAGTCAAAAGACTCTTTGGCTGCTGCCAATTTCTGCAATGTTTCCAAAGCTGGGGCAACTTCCACAGAAATTTTGCGTCCGTGGGGAGATGCTTGAAAGCAGTCAATTGCAAAGTCTGCCACGTATCGATCCACTTCGCAAGCGACTAGTCGTCCGTCCTCTGGTAAAGCCTCTGCCATTGCTAAAGCAGAGTAACCCGTGAACATCCCAACCTCCAAAATATTTTTGGCTTTGGTCATGTGGACGAACATTTTTAATGTTTGTCCTTCCAAATGTCCAGACAGCATCTCTTGTTCTAACTGGCGGACTGTTTCCTGGTCAGAAAATCGTTTTTCCCAAGGTTCGGCACAAGTCTTTTTTGCTAGTGCGGCGAGGGCAGCAGACTCTTCGGTGGAAACGGCTTCGATATATGGGTCGATGCCTGCGGCGAGTTGCCACACTTGCTGAATTTTGGCAGCTACCTCTAAAGAAATGTTTTGTTCTTTCGCCACTAACTCTAGGATTTGTTGCAACTGCTGCACTAAAATCCCCAAGGGCGTAACTGGTCTTGCCGTGTTTTCTTTCTGAGGTGCGATCGTCATGGTTATACGCTCCCTACGAGTTCGGGTTCTTGTACCATGTAAGCATCAACACCGTCGCCACCGCGAGGATAGGTCGCACACAGTTGCTTGTGTTCGGCTAAAGCAGCATTCAGTTCTTCCCGCGTCAGGTCGTTGACGAAGAAGCAAGTCCCGATAGGTTTGGGCATTGCTGCGCGTAGTTTGCCATCTCTGGTTTGCATAATCGACTCAGTTGCCTGCCAGAGGAGATCGCCTTCTAGTAGAGGATGGTCGAGGGCTAAGCCGATCCGACTCATTAAACCAAGGATGCGATCGCGGTCTTGGGTAGAGATGTAGCCGCGTCTTGCTGCGAGGGTGGCTGAGAATGCCATGTCAATATTCACAGCGTGACCGTGGAAGATCGGTACGTTAGGGGCGAGTTCTAAAGTCGGACTCCAGGTATGACCGTAGGCAATGACGCGATCGAGGTCGATTTCATGCAGGTTGGGGGTTTCCAACTCGATCATCGTCTTGATCGATTCGTAATTGACTTTGTAGGCAATTTCCTGAAGTTCTGGTGTTGCATCCACATAACCGAAGTGAGTTTGCAGGAGTTGTTCGCCATACTTCTCCAGTAAATTGAAGACTTCAGCGTTGGCAACTACGGCAATTTTTACGAGTTCTGCCATACCGTTACGCACTTGGGCTGTAGGTAGGGTGCGCAAGAAAGAAAAATCAAGGATGACCTGTTTAGGTGCGTGGTAAGCGCCTAAGCGATTTTTCAGTTTCTTATGGTTAACTGCAACCTTAATTGCAACCCCAGCATCGATCAGACCGATCAAGGTAGTTGGGACGCGGATGAAGTTAGAGTTACGACGATAAGCAGCACAGGCAAAACCAGCTACGTCTGTGACTAATCCACCACCAACAACCAAGACTGGTTCTTTGCGGACTAAGCCGAACTCGGCAAATGCATCGATAATTGTCTCGAAGGTCGCGATCGTCTTATTTGGTTCGGTAATGGTGATGGGGAATACGGTCAGGTCGATGTTGTAATGCTGAAAGTATGCCTCAATTTGTTCGCCGTACAGTCGATATATATTGGCATCAATGACGGTCAAACAGCGTCCGTATTTTTGATATTGGTCGGCAATTTCACGGTTGCTAATGTCAAAAGCACCATTAATACAGAGGAGGCTGAATTCAATCTTTTCGTAACCTTCAACGTGAAAAGCTGTTTCAGTCGCCGTGAACTTTGCTTGTACTTCGCTCATGAATTTTACCTGTGTGAATTAGTCCAACAAAAATTAGCGACTTGCATGTAGCGCCGCAAGACCAAGTAGATGCAAAAGAAGTTCAGCAAAAGCACATCGAGTAAAGTAGTAAATACTTACCCAATTTTTGACTTCACTTTTTTCTGTTGCCTCTAACCACTCGCCACCGTGTTTGGGAATGCGATGACAGAAAGCCTAATAAGTTCGCGTCAATTATGATGGCGATAACATTCGTTAAGCTAAACGCTACGCTACACTTCGCGAACGCTAACGCAATTTCTGCTCGCCCTTTTACTCTCAGCTACACGTTCATAGCTGGCACTGCTCTTATTAGGTCAAAAAATACATGACTAAAAGCCAAGTTAACTCTCCTCTATTATGATTACCACTCTGAATACAGAGGGCAGAAAAGGAGGAAAAAAACTAACATCGGCAGATTTTTATGGCGCTTTGAGAGCCAAATGACTCTTACAATACATTAGCAGCAAGTAAATATTATTTGCAATCCTTGACAAAAACAAATCTTTATAGAAGACAAAAGTTTGTCGCAATTAAACATTGCTTAAACTGCCGATCGGAATCGCTTATCTCACTGCTGTTACCTTATATTTTGCCGAACCTGCGATCGCGGTTGACAATCTATACAAAATACTGAAATCTTCGAGCTTTGACAAGCCTAAATGCTTGGTTTTGAAGTAGTTCTACTAATAAGAATAGCGGCTATGGCTATCAAACTACCTCTTTTATCTCCAGGTTTCCATTTGAGATTGCAACCGTAATTAACTTTCTGCTCTGGATTTAGAGGAGATCGATTCAGTTCAACATTGGGCTTGTATTGCAAGTTTTGCTCCCTTATGGACTTTGCCACACTTAAGGCGATCGCAGCTATGCCAAGGCACTCGCGCGCGTGAGTCTATTCACGTTACATCACAAAAATAAACTGAAGCCGAAATTTCTGTCCTCAGTCCAAAGTAGGAGTTGTATTTACTGTCAAAAAATTGACGACGATCGCCATAATCATCCATACAACACTACCTGTGTATTCTATCAAACTCAGCGCTTATTTACAATACTTTACATAAAATTGAGGGGCGATCGTCAAATATTTTCTCCAAATTTTATTGACTAGTTTCAACACACAATTTATTACTTTTATAGCTATAGATAGATGCAATCAGTAATTGGTTGCTCAGTTGTCAGTAAAGAAAGGGTGTGAGGTGTGGGGTGTGGGGTGTGGGGTGTGAGGTGTGAGGTGTGGGGTGTGAGGTGTGGGAAGTGTGGGAAGTGTGGGAAGTGTGGGAAGTGTGGGGTGTAGTGGATTGTTAACTGGTCAGTGGTCAGTGGTCACTGGTCACTGGTCACTGGTCAGTGGTCAGTGGTCAGTGGTCACTGATAACTGCTCCCTACTATTACAGAATTTAAAGTTATGTAGCCTTTTACTGAAGTGGATTCAGACTCTACGGTAAACTAAGCCTTGATTATGAGTCTATGCCAACATAAAACGCTCGTTGGAGTCTTAATTTCCATGTCTCATACCGTTAAAATCTACGATACCTGTATCGGCTGCACTCAGTGCGTGCGGGCTTGCCCGACAGACGTGCTAGAGATGGTTCCTTGGGATGGCTGCAAAGCCGCTCAAATCGCTTCCTCTCCCCGCACGGAAGATTGTGTAGGCTGCAAGCGCTGTGAAACAGCTTGTCCCACCGACTTTTTAAGCATTCGCGTCTATCTCGGTGCGGAAACCACTCGCAGCATGGGTCTAGCTTACTAGAGTTTGAGTTAAATCCTCTAGAAGCTAGAAATAAAAAAACAACATTTTGATAGCCAGTACCATTAGACGATTGCCTTTTTTAGCTGCGCGTAACAATCCAGCTGCATACAGAGGGGGGAGAACACAAGCCACCCTCTTTTTTTGATGAGGGAGCAGGGGAAAGAGAGAGTCGCCCAGATGTAGGGCGAAGCCCTGCTCGGAGAATAGGAGCTGAGGGGGCTGAGAAAGAAAAGTTACTGGTAGCTGGTAACTGATAACTGACAACTGACAACTGACAACCAGTCCTGACTACTTAATTCGCGCAAAAGCAACATTCGTATGGCATAAGCCATCAATTATAGAATAGAGAAATTATTTGTCGATTCAAACTAACCCCGATAGATTAACTTATAAATTTTAAAGAATATAAGGAGTAACATAAATGTGCGGAATTGTAGGCTATATCGGCACTCAAGCAGCAACCGGAATTTTGCTGGCGGGTTTGGAGAAGCTGGAGTATCGGGGCTACGATTCTGCCGGAATCGCTACGGTGTGGGAAGGCGAGATTCACCGCGTCCGTGCTAAGGGTAAGTTACGCAACC
>NZ_JBOFLP010000156.1:0-19798 GCF_051657925.1 Chroococcidiopsis sp. | reverse complement strand
GAATTACCTTTGCCATCAACCGCAGCACGCCCCTCGTGCGTTGGAATTTATCTAAGCTCGACCAGTCGGTGTAAAGTCGGTCAAATAGTTCGGGATGGATGGGATAGGCATTTTCTAACCGCCGCTTGTAACTGGCTTCTCGGCACTCGCTAGGGAATTCCTGCACTTGTGTTTGGTACATTTCCCCAAAGGCGCGAACGACGGCATCGCGGGCAACAAAGGCAGTTTGTTCGGCGATCGGTTGAAACAAGCGCCGTCGCACGATTTCAAAGCTTTCATCGGCGCTGGCTGGTCGCCAAGGAGATTCGACTCTGCCAATGGCGTTTTTGAGCCGTTCTAGGGCTGCTTTACCGCGATCTCCGCCAATTTCATTATCAGAAGCGGGAATACTCGCGACTAGCAAGGTCTGGTTAGCATTTTTCGCCGACTCGCTCAAGGTCTGAGCAAAAGTAAAGTGAGTATCAAAACTGCCGCCTGGCAAGTCATTTTCTTGATGCAGCTGTCGGGCGTAAGCTACCCATTCATCAATTAAAATCAGGCAGGGTGCATAACGGTTAAACAATAGCCGCAGGGTATCGCCAGGATTAGTTGAGGTTTCGTCTGCTTGGCGCAGCATCTCGTAGCCTTCTTTACCACCCAACTGCCAAGCCAGTTCGCCCCAGAGCGTCCGCACAACCGTACCATCTTTTTTCCGCTGGGGCTGACCTGGAGAAATTTTGTTGCCGACTAAAACCGCCGTGTTGACTTTTGCCGGAGGCATGACACCCGCTGCTGACAGCACCGGTTCTAATCCTGGCAACTGGGATGCAGGGACTCCCATGAATAGGTGATACAGGGCAAGCATGGCATGGGTTTTGCCACCACCGAAGTTGGTTTGCAGTTCGATGACAGGATCTCCACCCTTGCCTGAAAGACGCAGCAAAGCATTTGTCAGCAGTTGCTTGAGTCCTTCTGTCAGGTAGGTGCGGCGAAAAAACTCGGTGGGGACGCGGTATTCGTCCGATCCTTCGTCTAAATAGACCTGCCACAGATCCGCAGCAAATTCCGCTTCTTGGTAGCGACCGGAAGCAACATCTTGGTGAGGGGTGACAATTTCTCGCCAGGGTTTTAAACCGCCTGTGGGATTGCCTTCTAGGGGTTGGAGATGAGCGCGGCGAGTCTCGCGACGGGCTTGTTCGGTGAAGCGTACCCGCAACAGTTCTTGTTTTTGCTTGTCAACTTCATCGGCTTCTGGTGCAGAGATGGCGGTGAGCAAGCGAGAGACGCTATCGAGGGCGCGGTAGGCATCGTCTGTAGAGAAGGGATCGTTATGCGCCCAGGAGTTACGGGTGGCGATTAACTCCCCGACTAAACTTCTTTCGGCATTGCCCAGCGTTTTTTTGAAAACTTCGCGCCACTGATTTGACATCAGTTTGAGCAGTTCTGAAATATCCTGTTTCAGGATTTGCTGGACGCTGCGCCGCAAGGTACGGTCTTCCGAGACAAAAGGGGTGGCGGCGACTAACCACTTATCGCTATAGGCAGAACGCATCTCCCGTTCTACAAAGGGATATAAGCCATCTTTGAGCAGATCTAAGGCTCTGCCGACTCGTTCGCGGTTGCTAATTGTCATGAGGAATTTTAGATTTTAGATTTTAGATTTTAGATTGGAGGAGAAGGGTTTTAAATTTTAGGTTAGGGTTTATTTTTAGTACGTAGAGTTTTTATTGAAGTAACTAACATAGCTACAATTTCGTTTGTTTCTGACATTAAATCCTTTAATTTATCAGCAGCAACTAATTCAGATTCAATTAGAAGTTCCATCCAGTAAAGGCATTCGTCGGCTTCCTCTAAAACAATTCCAAGTTTGGCAATCAGGTCAGCAGTTGATTTACCCCGACAAGCAGCTCGATAATTAGCTCCTACTGAAGTAGCCGAACGCAAAAGCTGTTTACCAATAACTTCCGCTATATAGCTATTAGGCAGTTTTCCCACAAGGCGAATAACCCGTAGTGATAGTTTTTTCGTTCTATCTTTAAATTCCTGCTCATTCATATTTATTTTAGATTTTAGATTTTAGATTGTTGTATTCGTTCTTGAGTAAGGGTTAAATATTTTATCTATCTGTTACTCGTGTTTCCTCGTCTTTGCCTTCAAATAATTGTTATTTTTTATTTGCAGATCACAAGCAAAAACCTCTTGTTTTGGTTCGCTCAATCAAAAATCTCTGTCCTCCTTCAATCTAAAATCTCAAATCTAAAATCTAAAATTCCTGTCCTCCTTCAATCTAAAATCTCAAATCTAAAATCTAAAATTCCAACTCACCTTGCAATGGCGTGGCTTCTTTCTTTTCGTCAGCGAGACGGGAAATATCCGACCAGGAAATTACTAAGCTGTTGTAAGCGACACCTTCAGCTGCCCAACCTTTGCGATCGCAAATGTTATACAGCCGATAAGCTAAGTCCCGCGCTGCTTCTCCTATATTTCCCAATTGCGAGAGTAAATTCGCAGCGCCTCGATCTCCACCACCATCTTGTAATTCCCGAATCATGTGTTGCGTGGCAGCCCAAATGGTGATTTTTGATTTTTGATTTTTGATTTTCGATTCAGATTCACAATCTAAAATCTTCAATCTAAAATCTAAAATTTCACTGCGGCGCAGCAGTCGCACTTTCCCTGCTTTGGCAACGAGGATGCCAGCGTCTACCATGCTTTGCACGGCGGTGTTTTTAGCTTTGGAGAGGGTTTCAGCGTCGCCAAATAACCCTTCGTTGAATGCATACTGTTCAAACCAAGTCAGCGCAAAGCGAGTTTCAGCGTCAAATTCTCCTTCTTGTTCGGCGAGGAATTCATCTAAAGTTTGGTTGATCAGTTGCAGGGCGGTACGCACGCGCATCGGCGTGCCGTCTGATTCTAAGACTTTCGTGTAGCGAGAGTAAATTGCCATGCCAGGACCAATGCTGGCTTGAGCTAAATCTACAGGGGCAATGTTGCCTTGTTGCAGTTGATGCAGGGCATTGGGCAGTTCGCGTTTGAGTGTGTTGACAAACTGGCGGCGAGTAGTTGATGGTGCGGTTTCTGGGCGGGGGCGACAGACGAGGGCGATGGATGAAGCAAGGGCATTTGTACCACTGGCAACTGTGCGGTTGCTTAGTTCTGTTCGCATCGGTAGTGTACCAGTGATGGTAAAACCAGCTTTGATTAGCCCTTCGAGCATGGTTTCCCATCCAGTTGAAGCGATCGCTACATCGTCAGTATCTTCATCTATTTCTTCGGTTTCTGTTTGTTTGAAAGCGTAGTAAATAGTTAAAGGATATTCATCATGCGCCATCTTACGCATTCGCTCAAAGACTTGACCTAATCCTGCTTCAAAAAACTCCTTGGCTTTTTGTTTGTCTCCTCCAAAACGATAAGGTGTAGCGACAAGTTCTTGTGCTTTGGGAACGAGTAGAGTAGCGAACAGATCGGGATAGATTGAGCCTAAACAACGACGCAGCCAGACATAGAAAAAGTCTGATAAGTCAGCATAGCCGATATTGTCGTAATAGGGCGGGTCTGTAGAGACAACTATTGATTTTGCAAAAACATCCGATCTGGTTGCATCGATTTGTTTGACAACTCCTTTGGTACTGCAAGGAGACATTTCAATCACTTTAGTTATCCAATCAACTGCTCCATTAAAGTTACCAGTGGAATCGCTTAATGGGTTAGCTTCTGCAAAGTCCCAAGTCATCGGAATTGCTTGACGAGCAAAAGTATTGCGAGTACTGTCTCTACCTACATCCCAAGAACAAATGGTTGAATTTCTGTCAGCTAAACGATCTACTGCGATCGCTAAATAAGTTACCACTGCATCTGCATAAGCTGTTGCACCCGAACCACCTTCATTAAGCGGTAAACCATCATCAGACATTCCAGCTGCTACAGCATCCGCAAGTACCTTTTCCCGTGCTTCGCTTACCAAATCGCTGAAAGTGGTTAAGGCTACAAGTTGACGCGGAGTGAACAGATGATAAAAGTGTGTTAAACCGTATAGTGGCGTGAACATTGAGCGCCTGTCGTCAGCAATTTGGGCATCGGGATACCACGTTGGTTTTGCGCTGCGTGCGATCTCTTCCTGCTGTTGTGTTGGTTCAAGATACACCCGCCCACGTTTACCTTCAGCCACAATCGCCATGAGTTGTGCGCCCATCCGTCCAGCAATACCTTCAGCCTTGATATGTTTGTCATCAGCTGGCTGACTACACGCTAAACAGCAAAACTTTGCACCACGCCCGATCTTCGGCGGTTCTGGAGGCTTGCCTTTACCAGTCTTCACCTCAAAATTTACAACAGGCGGTTGTTGTTTGCGGTTAATAATTGGTTCTACCCAAGCTTCTTTTCCCTTCTTAGTCGAAAGTACAAAAGAACGCACCAACGGCATCTGTGCGCCACAACCTGGATTAGGACACTTCACTGTCCTTGTCCACAACCAAGCAATTACCGTCGCCTCACCGCCGCCATATTCCTGCGGTAAATCAACCTTGGGATAAAGATGCCCGATTTGCTTAAAAGCTTTATCCCGCATCCATTGCCCGTAATAGCGCACGTCTTCAGCTAACCCCTGCGCCCCGAAGTGAGATTTTAAATTTTTGGTTTTAGATTTTTGATTAGGGATAATTTTACTTTGAGAATCAGGATTGACAGGAGGGCGATCTGCAAATTTTGGTGGAATTTCAATCAAAGCTTTGGTAATCAAAACCGCTACTGGATTCAAGTCGCTTCCATGCGCTTCTAACCCCAACCTTTGCGCTTCTAAAGGTATCGAACCTCCACCACAAAAAGGATCGAGTACGGGCGGCGGATTATTATTAGTCGATTTCAGAATTTCGGCTTTAGCTGCGTCTAAAATATCTTTATTACTAATATTTTCCCACTTCACCAATTGTTCGATAATTTCAAATAGGCGTTTTCTCTCTTCCTCCTGCGCCTCTTCTGTAGGAAAGCGATCGGGGTGACTCGAAGGATCGTCCACCAAAGATGCAAATAATACTGCCCGACAAGCTGCTAAAGGTCGCCGCGCCCACCACAAATGTAACGTTGAAGGATGCCCGTGTCGAATTGATTTCTCCCGTGCTGATTCTTTATTAATCGCCTCTAGCGGCAAGGAAACTTCAATTAACTTCTTGCGATAATTTTCGTAGTTATACGGTGTTGAATTCTGATTTTGAGACTGAGTTACAGATGAAATAACATCAGTATTTTGGGAATTTTCTGGGTTGTCGAAATTATCTGCATGAGAAGTCATTACAGTAGCCTAACAATCCTGGTGGGATTATTAGAATTTGCCCAGGAATTATTAGCCAGCAGTCCGTATATCTACTGAATAGTCGATCGGAAACCAATCTAAAATCTAAAATCTTACTAGTCCTCAGTTTCAAACCAATCCTCTCCACCAGGTAGAGCAACTAAGTGAGAATCAATAGCTGTAGGTAAATCCTTGGTTGGAAAATTGTATGTCAAATCGAGTAACTTCTGTGCTATCTCAATTATTTGGTTTCTGTCTATCCTTTCAGAAACTTGTTTAGGCTTTAAATTTCCACTTAGAACTTCTACGCTTGCCGGACGAATTGCTGCCTCAATTGCTTCTTCCAAGTAAGGATACCATTCATCAGAATTAATGTAATAAGATGTTTTATTATCCTTAAGATTTAGCTTTTTGATTTGCCGGATAGAATCAGAAATTGAAGCTATCCAAGAATTGGTTAAACGCTGCTCGATTTGATTTTTGATAAGATGAACTAGCAATCTAACGAGAAAAGATTCAATATTACGTAAAATAGCTTGTTTACTCATTCCCTCTAGTTCATCAATAATCACCAAAGCATCATCGTAGCGCCCCTCTAAGATGCTTATTCTTAAGTCTATTAGTTCCTGCGTCATGAATCTTACTCCCAAAAATCGCGATCGTGCAGCAATTTAAAATCCACAATCTAAAATCTAAAATCTAAAATTCTCTCACCCAATTCCTAAAAGCTTTCATTGTCGCATTTCTGCCTACTACTTTACTCTGCTCTACATATTGAGGAATCGCATCAACAAGTGGAAATTGGGAAAAGTTTCTACTGGTATTCGATTTGACATATTTTCCACTTTCTAATACATTTATCTCCAAGCTCTGTCCATCATACCGCCAAAGCTCAGTCACACCTAAAGCCTCATAGTTATTGAAACGAGTGCGAGATGTAATATCAATTTCAATCGCTAGATCTGGTGGAGGATCTACAGTTAGGTCTATTCGCTTTTTCCCTCTAATAACAGCTTCATTTTGGATATAGAAACAGTCATCTGCCTCTACACCTGCTGCCATAGCTTCGTTTTTAAAAGTTGTAGAGGCAAGACTCCAAAAATCAATGTCGAGTTCTTCAAGTAATGCCTTCACCAAATCACCAATCATGACTTTTCCTATCTCATGTTCTGGTAGCGGTGTCACAATTTCTAACATTCCTTGGTAATAATTAATTCTAGCAGCCCGACCTTCTCCTAACTCTGACAAAATGTTTTCATACATCTGCCAGGAAATATTTTTTAATAACAATTGCTGACCAGGCGGGACGATAATTTGATTTAATTCTAGTAGCATAAATGAATTCCTAAAGCTTAAGAATTTACCACTGATTGAGAGTCTGCACGTTAGAGTAGTTAAGAATTTTCTCGTCAACCGTTAACAACGGACAGTTATAGATTCTTGCAGTTGCAACAATAATCCGATCGGCAGGATCGCGGTGAAAACCGACTAATTGAGTTGACTCAACTACAATTGGGAGTGTCAAATCGAGTAACTGTACTCCTGGATAAGCCAAAGCATCATTCAGCCACTCACTAACCGAACAAGATAAAACGAGCTTATTGTTTTCTACTAATTTAGCGACTTCCCAACAAGAAATAATGCTAACTCCCAAACCCTGAGACTGGTGTTGTTGTGTCCACTGCTCATTAGCTTTTGTAAGTCGCTGATTGCCATCAACCCACCAAACCCAAATATGAGTATCGAGTACAATCATTTCAGCACTTCCCAATCTTCCAGAGCAACAGGCTCAGTTGGGTCATCGTAGCGAATTACCGTGCCGCGCAGAGGATAAAGATTTGAGTCTGAGGAAGGTGTAGGCGCTTCGGGAAGTGGAGTACGACTTTCTAAAACAATCACTTCAACTGCATCCCCTGCCCGAAAAGGCAATCCTCGCAGCGTTAGAGTTCCATCTTCATTTAAAACAGTCTCTATTTTATGAGCGTTCATGTTTCGATACCTCTGAGAATTTTAGATTTTAGATTTCAGATTGAAGAATTGAGAAAGACTGCTCTTGAGTAGATTTTAGCGATTATTGTATGGCAGCAAAAGAATCAAGTCGTCTAAGCTATTGCCTAAGCGTCTTAGTATGACCGGAAGCTAGTATTTTAGACATAACTATAGAACCAATCCAAAATCTAAAATCTAAAATCTAAAATCTAAAATGGCTCAGTTCCCTGCTGCCACAACTCGCGCCAATCGTAATTTACACTCGTCACAGCGAAATCTGGTTCTTTGTGAAACGGTTGCCGCAGATAACGAATGACACAATTGTTGTCATGCACCTTGTAAGTTCCCTGCGATGCCTTGACTTTCCAAACATCTCCTGACGTAAATTCCTCTGACTTCGGCACTTGTACCAACGCCAAGATGAAAGCGTCCGGCTGATTCAGTGCCGCGATAATCTCATTCTTCGTCACCGTCACCGTTGCTGCACCTGCTATCCGCCCCTTCACCTCGATAAAGCGCAACTGTCCCGTGTGGGGAATGCGCGACTCAATATCGTAGCCGCACTTTTGCTGACTGACATCTTTTGGTTCGTATCCTAACTGGGATTCTGCCGCCATCACCGCCGCCATCGCTGCTTTCTCTACTCGTTGAGTTTCCCTAGCAAACATCGCTGCATCTGACTGTCGTTTTCCTTGTAGCCGTTGCAGCAATCCCAGCGACACTACCAACGCACCCCCTACCACAACTGGCGGTAAAGGCGATAAACGGCGTTCCTGTTCCAACTCCTCCAGCCGATGCAGCAACCGCGCTTGCAACTCATCTGCCCGCTGACGCGCCTTGGTTGAGTTGATCTTGGCATTCGCCTTGCCAGCTGACTCTTGCATTTTCAGGTCTTCTGCCCGACGATCCCAATAATTAATCTCTTTTGTGAGTCGGTCTTTCACCGCTGCCATCGTCTTAGCAATGAGTTCCTCCTTGCGCTGCCTGACTTCCTGGAGGTGTTGCGGCACAAGCTGAGAAATAGCGTAACTCGTCGCCTGCGATTCCAAATCCTGCCGCAGCCAAGATTCTTCTAGCACCGCTTCAACGGCAGACTTTTCTTCATCTGTCAGCTGACGATAGTTGAGGTAAGGCGCGTAACCTGCATTTTGGGCATTGCCTTCTGGGTCAATTTCCACGTACTGCATCCGCCGCGACACCACCCGTCGAGTCCCAGTCGGATTAGTCCGCGCATCCTGGATGCCATGTTCCAGGTAGACTAAAGCGCGGATGCTTTCACCCATGTCGTTGTCGTCTACCAGGATACTGCCTTGTTTCAACAAATCCCGATGCCGTTCCAGAGTTAGATCGATCGTGGCATCCAGTAGGGGATGACCAGGACAGACGAACGCCGCTAGTGGCTTACCTGGAATACCGATCGACTCTTTTTCAAAGCAGATGCGTTCGTAGCGCCGCAGCAGCGGTTCTCCCACCCCAATTTGTCGCCCTCGATCGCGAATAACTGCGGGAACGTGAGTAATTTCGTAGCGATCGCCTTCTCGCTGACGCGCAGCTCCACCCAACTGCTCGAAAGCTTCCAAGAAGAAAGAGGCAATAAAATGAGGTTGCAGCCGCCGCGCCGCTGCTCGTTCCATTTCTACCTTAATTTGCTGTACTTTGGCGATATCCATTGCATCCCGTGCTAAAGCTCGTTCTTCCAAGAGTTTGCGCAGCCTTTGCTGGTCGAGCTTGTCCTGTACGACTAGATTGAGGCGATCGCGCACGTCTGGGCGATCGCCATAGCGAATCGCTTGGATCAGCAACTCTCTTAACTCAGTAGAGGCGATCGCTTTCCCCAGCACGTCAAAGACTTTACCCCCCAGCGCCTCCTGTTCTATCTCCAACTTTTTCAACAGCGCCAGATAGACATCCCCCTCGCGGGTTTCCTTTGCCACCAAATTCCATAGGTGACACACCTCCGTCTGTCCGATCCGGTGAATCCGCCCATACCGCTGTTCTAGGCGGTTGGGATTCCAAGGCAAATCGTAATTCACCATCAGGTGCGCTCGTTGCAGGTTAATTCCCTCTCCGGCTGCATCTGTAGCGATTAAGACTTGCACGGCAATATCTTGGGTAAACGCTTCCTGGGATTTGCGGCGTTCTTCTCGTCCCATCCCGCCGTGAATTGTCACCACGGCTTCAGTACGCCCTAGTAGCGTCCGAATCCTCTCGGCTAAGTAATTTAAGGTGTCCCGATGCTCGGTGAAAATTACTAGTTTGCGCCGATGTCCCGCAGCATTGAATGTTGCGGTGTTAAACTCTGGTGGATTGCTGTCTTGGCACGAGTCTAAGTCTTTACCAGGATTTGAAATATTTTGCAGCAGTTGCGATAGTTCTTCCCATTTCTTATCCGTGCCACTACGCCGCACTTGTAGTGCTAGCTGCTCTAATTCTTGTAAAAGACTAATTTCTACTTGTAATTCGGCTATTGTCCGCGAAGCTGTGGCGAGATCGGCAACTTCCTCTTCTTTGGCTTCCCGTTCTTCGCTGGGGACATCCTCCAGATCGTCTTCTATGTCTTCCAAATCGAGAACTTGCCCAAATTCTATACTGGCGCTACTGCCTCGCTTCAACAATTCTTCTTCCCGCAACCGTTTTTGCAACCGTTCTCGGCGGCGAGTTAGCGATCGCATTATCGCCTCTGGCGATGAAGCAAGACGGCGCTGCAAAATAGTCAAAGCAAAACCTACAGTGCCTTTACGCCCTTCATTACCCAAAGCATCAGCGCGGTTGAATTCTTCGCGCACGTACTCGGTGACTCGTTTATAAAGTATCGCTTCCAAATCCGAAAGTTTGTATTCTACAGCGTAGGCTTTCCGTTCTGGAAATAGCGGTTTGCCGTCAAATTTCAGCAGATCTTCTTTAACTAATCGCCGCATCAAATCGGAAGTATCCGA
The DNA here is from genome assembly GCF_051657925.1 of Chroococcidiopsis sp. NCBI lineage: Bacteria > Bacillati > Cyanobacteriota > Cyanophyceae > Chroococcidiopsidales > Chroococcidiopsidaceae > Chroococcidiopsis > Chroococcidiopsis sp. Next base: position 9,607 of record NZ_JBOFLP010000156.1, on the reverse strand, counting down.
GACGTGAACGCCATCGCGAAAACGTCCCTCAAATCTGTCTCCATCTAGCAATGCCATGAACAGCTGAAAATCTTCTTCTTTGCCGTTGTGTGGTGTAGCCGACATTAATAAAAAATGTCGGGTTAAACTCGATAACAACTTGCCGAGCTTGTAGCGTTTCGTTTCTCTAATTTCACCGCCAAAGAACGAAGCCGACATCTTATGAGCTTCGTCGCAGACAACTAAATCCCAGTCTGTTTGGGCTAATTTGGCTTGCAGATCGTCATCTCGGCTGAGTTTGTCCAAGCGCACGATTAACAGCGACATTTCAGCAAAAGCATTTCCCGTCCGCGCCGCTTCAATCCGGTCGTTGGTGAGAATTTCAAAGGGCAGGTGAAACTTTTGGTACAGCTCGTCTTGCCACTGAGCTGCTAGACTGCCAGGACAAACGACAAGACAACGATGCAAATCACCTCGGATCAGCAATTCCCGCATTAGCAATCCCGCCATAATTGTCTTCCCCGCACCAGGATCGTCCGCCAATAGAAAGCGCAGGGGTTGGCGAGTTAACATTTCCCCGTAGACCGCAGTAATTTGGTGGGGTAGTGGCTCCACTAGCGATGTATGCACGGCTAGCAGCGGGTCGAATAGATGGGCGAGACGAATGCGGTATGCTTCCGATACTAGGCGAAAGTTACTACCGTCAGCGGTAAAACTCCAAGGCTGTCCTTGTGTGACAATTTCTAGGGTTGGTTCGCGATCGCGAAATACCAATTCGTGACCGAGAGAACCACTGACATTTTTATACGTCAGCTCGACAACATCAGAACCATGCCACTGAGCATCGACAATGGTGACGAGATTGTTTGGTAGGATGCCCCGAACTTGAGTACCCTTTGTCAATTCTTCCAGTCGAACCATGTCGAGACATTTTCCTGATTAGCAGTGAATAAAATGTTTTTCTTCTTTAGACAAATATCTAAATAGAAGTTTTTGTAAGCAAAATTATCCCGAGGATACCAAAATACTAATTAAAACGAGCATTTCAGCAGCAAATCTGAATAATTAAGGGTATTAGAATTAAGCGGTTTTTGGTTTCTAGAAACAAGTAAGATTAGCAAAAATCCAGCTCGCAGTTAAGACGATCGCGATTCTTATTTGCTACAAGCTTAGAATTAAATAAGCCTTTTCATACATGGGATAAATACGGAATTTTAGCAAAATCGATATGCCTTTGGCGAGCGGTAAACAGTTTTGCGAGGTTACTGCCACTGCTTCTGTTTAAATTAAAGCAGTCAAAAACAACTTTCTATAAACAATATTTAAAGAAAACAATTCTATTGTAAATTTTGTGCAATACAGCAAGTATTGAGAGAAAATTTGCGATCGCCGCAAAAATTTTGGGAACTCTATGAGTATACCCCTATATGCCTGTGTTAGATTGACGAGCAGATAGCATGACCGTTGATGTTGAAACAATTTTGTGTAATACCCAAAGCCAACTAAAAAAACTCGGCGAAGCGATCGAAAATTTGGTAGCAACTTATCCAGATGTTTTCGATGCTGCGGGAATTAGGGAGAAGCTAGATGATTTTCGTCAGTCTCACCGAGAAGCTGTGGATCGGTTAAAGACTCCGAATTTTTCTATCGCAACGATTGGTACTACATCTTCTGGTAAATCAACCATCGTCAATGCCTTAATCGGTCGTAAAGTTGCCCCTATTGAAGCAGGAGAGATGAGTGGGGGAATTCTAACGCTTCAGCATTCAAACGAGCGCAAGCTAGTAGTTGAAGAGACTGAAGGGGCGACTTGGGAAACTGGTACGTGGAGTGAATTAAGCGATGAAGCTCTCTATGACAGAATCCGCAACGGCATCATGCTCCCCTATCATGACACCCGTAAGAAAAAAGATTGTATGGCTCCACGGGTGAGTGCATTTGTCCCACTGTTACCTGCATCCGATCGAAACTTGTTGGGGCTGCCCCCTGGCGTGGGCATTGAGTTGATCGACTTACCAGGTCTTAAGTCTATTCAAGATCGAGACAATCTTAAAGTCATTCAGGAACGGGTTCACAAAGCTTTTAGCCTGGTTGCCCTTGACTACATGCAGGTGGACGACCAACACAGAAAGCGTTTGTTAGAAGAGTTAAAACGAGTTGTACAATACCTTCAAGGTCGTACAGATTCAATGATTTTCATCCTGAATCGGGTCGATCAGCGCGGTGCAGATGACATTGCAGTTTCAGAACGGATCGATAGGCTTCGGGAAGAAATCCAAGAAACTCTGTCACTGAAAGAATTGCCAGAAATTTTACCCTTTAATGCAAGGCTGCTCTACTATGCTCAATGCGCTTGGGGAGCAATGGGAATGGAGCATTCCTCTTTAGTCGATGGACACGCTCGTTTAAAACTGATAGATGCAATGTTAGAAGACTGTGCCGGAGCAATCCGCCAACATGTTAGCGATAATCGAGATTTGCGGCGTTGGTTTCGCGATCTTGAAGATCGAGTGTGCGATCGCGAAAATATCAGCGATGAAACGATGCGGCAGCTTCTTCAATATGCTCTTGAGTGGAGTGGAGGCAGTAAGTTGTGGAGTCGTTTGTGCGATCGCCTTCAAAAAGCTTTTCCAGAACTTGTATTACTGCCAGCCTTAATAGATGTCTTTGATAACTACGACTCACTGGCAGCAACTATCGATCACCTTGCAGATATTAGAAAACTTGATAAACAAGAAGAAATTGAAGCACAACAAGCCGAAATTAAAGAGAATCACAAACGCTTCCGAGAAGGTGCTGTAGACATTTGTGACGGATTTCGTACAGAAACGAAAACAATAATCGAAGATTTAAAGAAGAACGATCCAGGGATTGATAGTAAACTTGCACAGCAGGCAGTTGAAAAAGGTCGTCAGGGTTTTCAACTACTTTTTGATGCAATTCGTGAGGTTGAAGCTGATTTGACTCAAGTACTTATTGCACCTGTTCGAGATGCAATAAAAAATAACCAAGGAGCTTACGAACTGGAAGAAAATTTATGTCAAGTTATTACTCCTGTAATGGCAAATGATATTGCTAGAGCATATGACCTGGTAAGCCGTAAACTCAACAGTTTTACTTATAGCTCCAATCATTTAATTAGACGGGTGCGGGAGGACGATCGGAAAGGAATAAGGGAGATCGAGCATGCTGAGCGTGCTGTTCGCCTACTATATCAAGCAATGCGAGAAGCTTTAACAAGACGAGCTGAATTTACTCTTCAGGCTCAGGTAAAACAACTGGAAACTGCTTTACTATCATGGGTTGAGGAACAAAAACAAGAACTTTACAATTTATGTCTTCAAGAGATTCCTTCATTAAAGCTAGATGAAGTAATTTTCACTGATTTCAAAAAAAAGCTGTCTTCAAATCCTCCAGTTTTACCTGAGAAGTTTTTTGAACTAGCAGAAGCTATCGAGCAACGCCAAATTAAGCAAGAAGAAACTGTTGGGCAAAACAAGGAAACTGAGTACTACACAACTGGAAGTTGTTTTAAAAGCCAGCATTCAAGAACTGTAACTCGTGATATTAAGGGGATTGTTGAATATTGCGAACTATCACTCCCAAATGCCGATATGATGTCTCAACAATGGGCAGAAGGAATTGCAAAAGGCAAGCCAGGGCTTTGGGATAATCTTTGTACTTGGTTGATTGAGCGTTTAGATTGGACAAGTAGTGTTTTTGATGAATCTGTAGATAATGTGATTCAATTTGCTGAGAATGCGCTCAAAGAACAAATGAATATTCTTAAACAATATCTCACAAAAGAAATAAATATTTGGAACGAAATTGAAGTACAAAAAGATCTGATTACAGAAATTTACCAAAATTTAAAAAAACAATCCCGTACCCACCCATCCTGAAGCTACAATGATTTTTTCTAAATTTCTTGTTGAAGTATTAGACAAGCTTTCAAATGAGGCATTGGCTGAAATTAGAGGAGAAAATCATAATTATCCCTATGGTTTAGATTGGGCAATTCAGTCTTGGTGTCGTAAGCTGAATCTTCCTGGTGATGCAGTTATTAATATATTGCAGGAAGATGAACTTAAAGAATTTACTAGTGAGGTTTGGGCAAAATGGCAGCAAAAATCTGGATTTTTTAATAGTGAAGATGGAGAACTTAAAAAATATATCAATAAAAAATTAGGCAAGACGATGAATCGAAATATCAATACTTTAGAATTCATCCTACTCTTTGCTCTGGTAATGGCGGGAATAGGTTATGTACTTCATCTAGTAAATCAACAATCAAAGGAAAATAAAGATCGAATTAGCAAGATCCCATCTATTCCTTCTCTACCTCATATAGAAAAGAAAAAAGAAGGCTAGACTTTAATATTAGTTATAAATGCGGAGAAAGAAACTACGATCCGGTTTTTGCAAAGCGAGCATCATTTTGTGCAAAGTAACTGAGTCAGATTTTTCTGCATCTCAACTGAAAAATTGGTTTTCTTACAAATTTTCTATACCGGACAATGAAAGTTCTGAGTATGATGTCCATCTCGTTCAAATTCAACTTGATAGATACGAGCCTGGTTTTCAACGTAACGTAACTTCAATAGAGAGACGCGATGCATTCCTAAGACTACCAAATAATTCAGGTAAGGTGACAGTTTCTCCTCGCCTTTCTTGTAAAGCCTATGAAAACACACTATATAGGTGCTAAAAAATAGATATTTTATGTTAATAGATACTACCCTTTTAGTTAGAAATCCAATAATTATTAAAGGTCTAATCGATGGCTCTCTAAAGCGTTTTGGTGGAGTAATTCGTGAAGCGGCAACTGGACGAATTGTTTGTCATCTGCTCGAATCCTCTAATTTAACAAGCAAACTGTTTCCCCTACCACTACCTCCTGTGTTAGACGGAGCATCTGCGGTCACAAATGTAATAGGTCAAGTTATCATTAACCGTAAGCTTAATGAGATTCAAAATACACTGAATCAAGTTCAACACATTCTACCCTCTGTTTTACAGGTATCTCAAATTGCAGCTGGGGCTAGTGTTTTGAACCTTGGAGTCAGCATTGCTGGATTTGCCTATATGGGTTACAAATTAAATCAAATTCAGGCCGCTCTAGATCGGGTTCAAAAATCTATGGAAGCTGGTTTCGATCGGGTAGAAGGACGCTTAGAGTGTTTATCTGGTCAGCTGGCTTATCTTCATCTACTAGTCGAGCATAGCAGAAAAGAGCAACAGTACATCGCTACAGCAATTTCCGAGCTTCACAGGATGGTATTGATTAAGGAGATGGCAGATCTACGCGCTGAAATTGTAGACAGAAGCCGTTACCCCGATTCTTCAGTTAGAGATGCACTCAAGGTTGCCTCCCGTGTCAGGATGGTTCTCTCTGACCAAGCAATGCAAGCAAAACCTGCCCTAGAAGGGCAAACGCTGCTGATTGCGGATGTTGCTACCCAAGGATGGGCAGTTGCAACAGCAACAGAAGCTTATCTTCTGTTAGAAGATGGGCAAATGAACGAAGCACGAGAATTACTTGCGCTTGAAGTGCCAAGACTTAAGACAGTTGCAGTACAGTGGGCAGACACGTTATTATCTGACGAGCGATCGCCCCTGGTGACAGCCTATCGTTTTGCTACCCCATACTTTCAACAGCATATATCTACAGAGCGGGTTGAAAGAATTGCTGATATTTCCTCAGTAGATACATCCTTAACTAAAGAACAAATACGACGGAAGAAAAAGAATGCAGAGCTAGAGTTTGAGATGTCGTATCGCTCTCAATTCGATCGGCAGTGGACATATCGGCAAATTGTTATAGCTGAATATCTCGATGCTCTTAGCGAATTATCAGCTAGGTTAGAGAACCTACAGGCTTTTGCTACTTTGTGCGAGTGTAGGGGTATCAAGAGCAGCCGTGACATTCTTCCAGGTGATGATGCTGAAGAAGGACTCTATGTTCTACCTATTAGCGAAGAAGGAGTTTAACAAAAAGAAATATTGGATGAATTATGATTATATTGAAACAAAAATAAGCTGCTTTGTTTACATATAAATGATGTATAACTATTGGTATGCCTACGTTGTAGACAAAATACTAACAATTAGTAAGGTTAGCTGGAGTTTAATCAATTTGCGATCGCCTTTGAAGACCGATTTTCTACTTGACTTTCATGCCTAACACAATTCATTTAACAAACCCAGCAGTTATGGTTCCCAGTTCAGACTGCCTGACCAAGAGATAATTTACAGCTTGAATAGTTTTAAGAACTGCCGAAGCTGAAGAAAAATCTCATCTTTTGATTGTCCAAATACATAAGCCAACCATTACATATATAACTGTAGTGCCAACAACTCTTAGTCACCTCTTTTGACGCTGATTCAACTACTTAACTACTTTGCGTATAAGCGATCGCCGCAATTAACTTGAGATCGCAGGAGATGGTATTGCCATCAGGAGTTTGGAAAGTCCATCGCAGGCGATCGTTTTCCTGGAGTACTGCACAAACAAACTGGCAATTAGAAATGTGTTCCCAATAAAGTTCTAAACTTTCTGCACTCTTTCTCATTTGTCGAATCGTAAAACTCAGTTGCTTCAACACAGCATTCCGCAGCTTTTCTGGTATCCAAGCCAACTGACCGAGCGTATCGGGAGCAGAACACAAATGTGTAGTTAACAAGTTAGCAATGCGATCGCGTTGCTGCGAACTCATACAACTAGCAGCCTTCATCAAATTTTTGGCGCTGCGATCTACCTGTTGTGCCAACTCTACCCAGGTGGAACAGCCCAATACCTTTGCTGCTAATTCTCGTGCAGTTGGTAATTGCTGTAGCGACTCTGTTTTGCTTGGTTCAATTGGTACGATTGGTGATGAATTGGCGATCTCACCAACTGCTCCAGTGCCAGTATTAGCAAAGCTTTGGGCGGTTGAATTGGTGAATTGGTGAGCGAGTGCGGTCTTGGGGGTTTCCCCCATGAGCATCTCGCGGTGAGGACAGTGCCGTGCGGGGGTGTCCCCCGTTGAGGAGCCACTGCGTTGCGGAGGTTCCCTCCATTGTAGCAAGTGGCGTGCAACTGTCCGGTGGGGTGGGGGTGAGGCATTAGCGAAGTTTAACGAAGTTATCGCTTCACTCGGCTGCTGGGAAGTAATGTGAGTATCTACCTGTCCACCAAATTCACCAATTGATGTCTGCAAGTTAGTGCTATTAGAGTTTTCAACGATTGGTGATGCTACCAACTCGCCACCAACAGCCACCAATTCTTTACCATTAGCATCCGATTGGGTGTTGGGGATGTAGACCATCTCGCTGCCCTCACCTTCAATCCGACCGTGACCTGCTGCTGCCAAAGGCTGGAAAATTGAGCAGCGGATTTTTTCTACTGCCCAGTTTTTCAAGGCATTGATTCGCGTCTTCAGGAACGATGCCCCTACACCCTTGCTACATTTGGTAAAAAACTTCTCGGCTTGAGTCTGCACCTTGAGGAAAAGCCCCTCTAGTAGTCGGTTAGGTGCGTTGTGTGCGTGAATCAGCTTGTGCTGCCAGAGATAGAACGAGGCAATTTCGATCGCGTGTTGCATTGTCTCGCCACTAATGACTGGTAAGGGGTTTTCACCGCGCAGCACCGCATTAACTATATGCAGCCACAGTGCGATCCGAGCCGTATAAGATTCAATCTTGGCGTAGACTAGCGACAGCCCAAAATGCACTTCCTCAATCTCAGCGTTAACTAGAGTATGGTTCCACCCTTGGAACAGCACTTTAGCTTCATGGGAGAGTAGGTAGTCAGTTTGGGGTAGTTTTTCTAATTCCCCATACAACTCCTGCAACTTCTGTTTGAGAGTATTGGCAGAGCGAGAAGATAATAAATCGAGATACCTAGCTGGTGCATCGACAATCGAGCAGTAGAGAAACCGAGACGAGTAACCGGAGGCAATAAAATTAACTTCATCAGCCATCAACCGCGCCAACATGTCCCATTGATACGTTCCCGTCTTGCTCAAAGCAACGCGCCCCAAAAATAGCCGCGCATCGTGACGGTCGAAGTTACCGCCAGAACCATTCCAAAACGATAGTTCTAGTTGCAGGTCGTCGCCTTTACCGCTCTTATACTGGTTCAAGCGTTGGTAGTCTGCTACTAGCTCGTCTAGATATTCCAGCAAGCCGCGTGGGTTTTCGTCATGAATGCGAATTTTGGTGGAAGTGGTGACGTTGTTGAGCAACCGCCGCTGTCGCACTGGTGGTTTGCCTTCAGCGTCCTTGTCATTCTCGTAATCCTCCATCTGAACGTCGTGGATCTCTTTGGCTGCTGCTTCCATTTCCTCTAGCGGCTTGAGGATTGCCTGCTGGGGTGGAGTTTTGGCTTGACCGCTGTGGGCGACGTTAGCCGTCCAGAAAATACAAGGTTGGGTGTACCCACCTTCTGGGTTGATGATGACTCTTGCTGCCGTGCCAACGCGCGAGGCACTAGAGGCAAGAAAAGTGTTAAATAGGTACTCTGGTGCGGTGGGCATCGCTGCTGCCATAGACACTAGTGGGTCAGCTAATGCCTTGTCTAAATAGCGCCCGATATCCAAGCGTTTGCGACAACTGGTGAGTATTCCTTGAAAAGATTGGACTGCCGCAATGACTTCGGTGGCTAGTTCGCCTTCAGCCCGAATAATCCTAGCTAGAGAGTTAATCTCGCTATACGTGCGTCCAGTAGCAGTAGCCAAGTCCATCAAGGCGCTGGCAACTGCTGATTCAGTTTCGTGCCGCGAGAGAATTTCTCTAATGCGATCGCACAAAGTTACAGCAGCAACGGGTGGTTTGTCTCCAGTATTGCTACCGTTGCCATGACCAAATCCTCTCCCAGAAACCCGATCGTGACTTTGCTGGGTAGCTTGTTGCTGTCGATTTGGTTTAACGTGATGCTTCCAGTACCATGCTCTGACACACGCTTCCACTCCTTCTGGCTGACAGCTAGGACCAGGGCGATCTTTTTCGGCTGACTTCCAGATCGCATCTACCTCAGAAGCTGGTAGGGGCGGGGTGCAGCGATTGGCGTAGTCTTCCAGTAATCGTCTGGCATCGCCGTTAAAATGCTGCCCGATCGCTTGGAGGTAGGCAGCAGTCCCAATCAAGTCACGCGCTAATTTAGCTCCCGATACGTTGCGGCTACCTTCACTCACTCCAGATTCAAGTAGTAGGCGAGATTCCTTGGAAAGACACGCTTCCAGGGGGACGGATTCAAGCACTGGAATCCGAATATCTTCGTAGCGTTGTCCTTGAGGTGTAGACCCATAAGACGGTTGCAACAGCGGCAGTTTAGAAGCTGGTGGTTTTGGTAGTGGAATAGCAGCGCGTAATTCTTCATAGCTGTAGCGCTTGTCCAAACTATGAATGATGTCGCAGCGCAAGGGGTCGCATCCAGGTTTGATATGGTACGCTCCCGCCAATCTCATCACTCGACTGGGATTTTTCAATGCTGGGTCGGAACCAGTATAGGTGAGGAGAGCCGTTTGCAATTCTCGCCATTGTTCCACGGCGATCGGTTTGTCAAATACCCAATATGTGTGGACTGACTTGCGGGTAGCAATTTGTAATGAAGGTTCCGGTATCCCCAAGTCTTGCCAAAAATTAATTT
>NZ_JBOFLP010000155.1:0-126507 GCF_051657925.1 Chroococcidiopsis sp. | reverse complement strand
CCAACCTATACAGTTCGTTGTCATATGCAGTCATAAAACTGTCCGTTGCTTTTCTATCTTTTTTTCTAGACGATCTAATATCGTCGGAATGTTTTACAACACCTGATCGGCGTGATTGTTTTGATTGGTGTTTTGACGTGTTCTTGTGTTTCGATGCCAACTCCCAATCAATAACCGAAGATTTTCCTGTCGCATCTACTAAAATGTTTCCAGTGTGGATATCGTTGTGAACGTATCCGGTGTCCTTGTAGAACTTATTTAATTTTTGAGCGGCTTCTCGTCCATACTGCTCAGCTTGTTCAGGTGACAATTTTCCCGAATTGATCATAGAAGTTAAAGACTCCCCAGCGTTCGATGTAATGTATCCATCGCTTCCTTTTCGTCCATGTTTTTCAATAATAGATGGTCCTATTCCTGCTTTGGCAGCTTTATCCATTACCTCGTAGTTCTTTGAAGTTTTGGTGTTAGGAAGATTGTAGATGACTTGAACTTTAGATTTATCGGGAGACATTAGAACGACTTTGTGATCTTCCTTTAGAAGAGTAGATGCTCCAGGCATTCCGTATTTCTTGATAAGGTTGTCTCTACGTCTTAAAATAAGTCCTCTTGTTCCTGCAAAGCCACCTACCGCTCCCAGTCCTGCGCCTAATAACGTTCCTGCTGTATCTTGCTCGTTAGGCGCAATTGATCTTCCAGCAGCCGCACCTGCGACTGCTGTTGCGGCTACAGGTGCTATGTACAAGCTTTTGTTTACTTTCCCCAGTCCTTTGAAAACATTGAATTCGGCAACATTCATGTAGTGGTAAGAATAGGGAGCAATAACTCCTGTGTCTGCCATCTTTGGAGGATCTAACCATAATCTGGCTCGTCTTTGAAGTTCATAAGCCGCATAACCAGTTAGAAGACCTCCTGCTAATAACCCTAGTCTGTCCGGCTTCTTGAGAAGATATCGAGACCCTTTAACCAGCCCAGACGATCCGGTTCTTAATCCAGCAGATATCCCCCTACCCGCTAAAGTTCCGATACCGCTATAGATATCACTCACTATTTATATCCTCTTGAAAGCTTATACTCTTCGAATTCCTTATTCTCCTGATATCTATCCCATCCTTTTTTAAGTAGATATCCTCCTCCTAGCACCGCTCCCGTACCTGCAACCCCTAAACCTACTTTCCCGAAAAACCTTCTGGCTTTCTTCGCCTTTTCCGATTTATCCTCTTGCCTTAGCTTCATCATTTCATATGATGTTTTGTGCTCCGATGATGAAGAAGGTGTAGAGGTATTTGATAAAAGAAGACTTTTTGTTTTGGGTGTGGGCTGTTTATTCGGTTTTTCCGATTTGATCGGAGAAGTATCTAAACCGGATACTCTATCAATTAACTCCTTTGGAGCTATGGGATCACTGGATTTAGGTATTCGATGAAGGGATTGAACTGGAAGCAGGCTAGAAGTAAGCTTATCCAATGAACTTAGCCTTTCCCTTGCTTTTCTAGATGCTCCTTTTGGTTTGGTCGGCTTGTAAGCAGCATCCAAAGATATACGTCTACCTTTTTCATCCATAAGAGGATCAGGGGAAAATGCTTTTTTCTTGTCGGCATATACCGGATCTAGTTGTTTATAGCTTGGAACCTGTTCAGGCGCACCTTTCCTGTTTACTTCCTGCTGCTGAGGTGTTAACCTTTCCCATTTTTCTTTTCTACTTACTTCCTTTGTTAATGCAGGCTTAAGTCCTTTTACGGGGTATGAAAGTATTTGCGTCGGCTTTTCTGTTGCGGTAGATACAGCTCTATAGGCATCTTGAACGTTTTGAACCGCTTTCTGGTTCTTGGGTTGTTTTAGATCCGCTTGAAGCTGAGCTGCTTGCTCAGCGGTGATAGGAGACAATCCTGAAGATCCATTCGATGAAGTATGTCTAGAGTACGCTTCCTGCTCCCACGGCTTTAAGTTGCCTGCTTCCTGTCTAAAGTAACGATCGAGCTGAGCGACTTTGTTCGTCACCTCTCGGTTTGATCGAAGAGTATCGATCGCAGAATCGAACGCAGGTTGATTTTCTCCCATCAACTTCGATCGACCAATCGATTTTCGAACTGCCCTAACCCGATCGATCGGTCTAATCAACTTTTCCGAGCCGCTACTATCAAGATAAGAAGACTTTTGAGCAGTTCGTTGCGGATCAGCTTTCTTTCCCGCTGGTTTAGTCTCACTGATCGCAACATCCGCCTCGCTCTGCTTTCCTCGATAGGATGGATCGCTAATATCTACACCGTCCAGCGGTCTTGGACGGTAAGGGAAGCTCACAAAATCTGCGATCGAAGAAGAATAGCGGAACTTTAATAGTTTCATCGACCTGCTCGACTATATTTTGAAACTCTAGAAAAATGTGCAACTCGTCGATTCGATCGGCTATACTGAGCCGCAGTTCCCTGAGTGCCGTCCTGTAACTGGACCTGCTGCATCTGCTGAGCCTGCTCGGATGTAAGTGTCCCCGGATCTTGGGAAGCTGATTCGGTATCAGTCAATCCCAGCATATCAATTGTGCGGACACTGAACCCATTCAAAGCATTGAGAACATACTGCTTTAACGTGTCGATATTTGTAATATCGATCGCTTCATTCGTGTAGACGTTATTTAGTAATGACCAAAGACTTTCAGTCAGTTCTTCATACTCTTCACGCATATCATCTAGTGTCTGTTGAGATGATTCTAGGTCTTCCCAAGTCACTGCGTTTTCCTTTGTAGCATCTAGCATCGAAAAGAGTCCCATATTCGGAATTGCCGGAATTGGGACAAGTGATAATTCAACAATTCGATGATCTTTCGGATCAAGGTTCAAACCCATCGAAACGGAGGTTACAATCCCGTCTCGAACCTTTTCTGCCGCGTCTCTTGCTTTAATTGACACGTCGTTAAAGAACAATCCTAGTTTACCGATTAGATGCGTTGCTTTCCGGTTTGGCAGATCAGATTCTTCGATCGTTTTCGTATAGGCTCTCCCTTCGATCGATCCAACCGTCGTCCCGAACTCTTTTTTATGGTCGGTGCAGAGCGGAATCACAGTTCCTTTTTCTAGCGCCGCGTTCGTAGACTCTGCGATCGTCGTAAGCCTATCAGAAGAGAACATATGTTCTCTTCCGTTGCTGTCCTTAAATGATCCTTCAACCGCAACTAGCGCACGTTTCAGTACTCCGCCGCTGTCTGGATCTGAGTTTTGTTCAAATAGTGCGGGTTCGGTATACCCAATCTCGAAGTTTACAACCGTTTTTGACGGAGACTGTTTTAAGCTAGTCACTTATGTATAATCTTAAGCACAATATAATATTATAGTAACAGACCTAAAACCTTTGATAGCAGCATAACCGAATACATTACTAGACTAGATGCCCGGTAAAAAAACGCTTACATCCCCTCATTTTTGCAAACAAAGCTACAAGAAGCAGCTCGGTCAACGACTACGTGATGCAAGAGAGTCTACCAATTTAACTCAGGAAGATGTTGCGGCGGAGTTTGAAATTTCTCAAGGATCTGTTTCTCGATACGAACTCGGAAAAGCAGACCTTACATCCCACCAACTTCTACTGTTCTCAAAACTATACCGAAAACCAATTACGTTTTTCTACATGGACACGGTTTAATTCAAGGTGTTTGATAAATTGTTAATCATTTGCTGATAAACAAGATCATCCGATGATCCGAGTGACTGTATAACGGTAGAGGTCTTTTCTATGATTGTCCGATTCGAAGCGGCAGGGAAAGCTGATGAATTTGCAGATCTCAGGAAACCACTAAAAATATTTGATCGAGACAATAGAAACAACCCTCCCACAATCAACGCTGCGCCTGCGGCTACTGTAGCCGCAGTTTGAATGTTTTCCATTAACTCTTTGTTTGGTTCCGCAGGTTGACGTTCGCGAGATGCCTCCTCTTCCTCTTCCTCTTCTTCGTCGTCCTCTTCGACCAAGGTTAAATAGCATCCGCAGTTTGGATGAAACGGAGGAGGACTCGTTTTAGAGGCTTTGAACGAGGTTTGAGTATTCTTCGAACCTCTGTATTTCAGCACACTGCGATCGAGTCGGGTTCCCCAATACAACAGCGTTTCTACCGACAACTCCTTTCCGTCCATCTCCTTGCAAAATTCGCATACCTCATACCCAGGCGACACCTGCTCTAACTCCCAGTCAGCATTTACTCTCATTTTCCGTTTTCGATCCGCAGGCGCAGAAAACCCGGACAGCTTACCAAAGTTGTACGCCAAATTCAATTCCGTTCTCAGAATTGTTCTAGCGCGATCGGCTCCGCGAATTGTTGGCTGATCTAAAATATTGCGAATCACCTCAATGCTTCGACCTCCTCCTCCCAACACCGCTCTAAGCTGTGTTGGGGTTTCGGTGTCCTGCTTCAGGTAGTCTGCAATCGTAGATTTAATTGCCTCACTTTGTCGTTTAGAGTAATCCGCAGATAAAACCCGCACTCTTTGTCTCAAGTATTCGCTATTAATAAAGTTTGGCTCTAGCGCTTTAGATTTCATTTGGTAATCGGAAACATCCTCGATCATCTGCATAAATCTCAGCTTTTCCTCAAGAGACAGTCGAGCAGCTAGTCGAGTACTTACAATCCCATCAAACGCGCCAGACTCCTTTAACTCTCTTAAATCCCGCTCTAACTTATCAGATTCTGCACTAAATGACCCGATCGAGTCAGGAGCATTAACAAAGTCAGCAATCGATCCTCCTTGCAGACTAGAGAATTTTAGAGGCGTAGAAAAGCACCCCGACCATAGCTGTGTTGAATGCAAGAAATCAAGTGTTTGATGATAGCGTCCTAACCGAAAGAGATCTAACCAAGCACCCGACAGAACCCTAGAAAATCGGTTCGTTAATGCAATCTCAACGCGGACTGTGATTTGTTCTAGTGCATGTGCGATCGCTGCCGCAGGCACGACCTTAAGCTGAAGGATCTGGGAATCACTCATCACCCCCAGGAACTGCTGCAATGACTCTGCAACTGAACGCACTCTTAACTCATTGATGGAAGCGTGAGTTAAAAAGTCCAGCTTCGACCGATAAAGCTGATCATATTCTTTCTGTTTATAGCGACTAAATTCTTTGTCGGATCGAGACATGCTAGAGTTAACTATATATTTTTACTATTATAGGTTACTTCCATTATGGCGTCTAAGCGTCGAACAGTCGGTCGGTACGGCATTTCCGAATACGTCGTTCCGATTCAAGCGAAATTCATGGAGAAATTCCCGGACAGTGTTCCCGATCAGTTTATTGTGGATCACGTTGTCAAATACTTTCTAGAGTACATAAAAGAGGAGTTGTTCAAAGGAAATATCGTATCTTTGTTCGCCTTTGGAAAGTTCTCGACTCGGAAACGAATAGATTTTGAAACAGGTCGGGAACAGTACTATCTCAAGCTAAAGTTTTCAAAGCATTTCCTGATGAAACTTAGAGAGTTAAAAGGAACCAATACCGACGCGGAGAAACGCGCGATCGATAAGAAGCGCGGATTTATTCAAACGGTCTGGGAGTTTAGACATGCCTACAATGCAAAAGGAGCGTCAAAAAAATCATCTTTCGAAGCGACCGTCGAAACCCCTCCTGAACGATTGAGCAATCCATACGACGCAGACGTGTCTAGTTATACGGACTAGTAGGAGGCGTAAAGGAGGCGGTATGGAATGCCGATCGCCGATAGATAGCAAACTCATCAAGATAGAGCGCAGTTGTTGTCACTAGCAGCTTTGTTTCCCCGATCGTTCCAGCCGT
This sequence comes from Chroococcidiopsis sp., assembly GCF_051657925.1. Lineage (NCBI taxonomy): Bacteria > Bacillati > Cyanobacteriota > Cyanophyceae > Chroococcidiopsidales > Chroococcidiopsidaceae > Chroococcidiopsis > Chroococcidiopsis sp. The sequence continues at coordinate 120,735 of NZ_JBOFLP010000155.1, read as the reverse complement.
AGTAGCATCTCGATACTCTAGTACATCCTCCGCCGATCCCACCAAAACACCGTCTACAAACAGGAGCAGGTTTTGACTGGATCGATCCAACTCGATATGATGGAATCCTCCTGATAAGCTAATCGAATCCGTTGCAATTAGAGCTAATTCAGGAATTGCATTTCGACCTACGAACAACTTATCCTCGATCAGGTAAATTACAAGGTCGGCTTGCTTGTAAAGGATAAGACTTTCTATTAAACTATCCCCGACCAGCGAAATCTGAAAGGTAATCGTAAACTCTTCGTATAGATACGCTAGATCGGTCTCGTTCGGAACGGTGATTGGATAGACAACCCCCGCGATCGCGAGTCTGTAACTCGCGGCTCCGAATTTCTTTTGGCTGGTGGACGTGATTCCATTCGAAGACAGTACTTTTTGCTCAACAGAAGAGTCAATAACCCCTGATTCGAAGTGCATCAACAGTACAAACCGAGATGGATCAAAATAGTCCCGAATATGGGCATTAATTGTTTTCGCTAACTCTATTTCTACCGAAGTGTTGAACGCAAAGAATAACGGGATGTACCCCTTAACACTTCGATCGGTAAACATTCGATCCTGTGCGATCGAATGAATGGTTGTCGGAACCTGACTATTAAAAATCACGATCGATAGAACAGATTCCGGCAGCTCATACGACGGAGGCTGAGTCTCCCCATTCACAAACAGATCCGCATTCAGAACCGCAGGAGACGCTAACACTGGATCAAGCAGCGTCCCGTTCTGACCCGCATGAAAATCCGCCGCTCCGTCTTGTCCCAGTAGGAAGATTCGACCCATCGATCCGCTTGCACGAATATAAGCAATGCAAAAGGTTCTAGCGGTAATCGGGGACTGGAACCGAAGGGACGATCCGCCATTGAGTTGATATTCTGCACACCGTCCGTTGGACAACGTTGGAAGGGATGACAGTTTTACCGTCGTACTGGTCGCACTATTTCCATTCAGACGATAATCGTTCCAGGTTTGGATGATCTGACCGGATAGTACCGTAGAATCGGCAGTCGGAAGATAAAATGCCTGAAAGTATCCAAACTCTTCTTTTAGCTTGACATAGACCGGATTTAATCGAATCGTGACGCTTAAATCAAATCCTAGTGTTACCTGCAAGCCCAGCGAATTCGATACTAAGATCTGATAGTTCAACACTTCATCTTTCGGAGCTGTAACGCTCAGAACGCCATTCACGATCGACGAGTTATAGTGTGGCGTTAGCAGCGTAAACTGAAGCGGTAAGGCTTGAGGATCAAGCACCTTTTGGTTTAGATCGATCGTGATTTCTGGATCGTATCGATACTCTGTGTTCGTCTCAAAGATGTACGGCTGGAGTGAGGATAAGTAGCGCTGAGCCAGCAGCGCATTCACAGTATCAAGCTGGCTTGCATCTAATACACTATCCCAACATGCAAAGAACGCAAGTCTTCCCCGCATTCCCATTAGTCCTGAGAATCCGAGCGTTCCGGTGGAATGGGTTGCTGTAATAATTTGGAGTTTACCCAGCGGCAACTTGTAATTTAACGTATTCACCGATCGTCTATGGATCTTGGCTCTTAACTTAGTGATCTCTGTTTGTCCATGCACTTCCGTTGGAAGCCGAACGGTCCACAATTCCCCAAATCCCTTCGTATCAGGAAAGGAGTCCAGCATCGATCGCGATCCGTACCCGTCCTGAACATAGACCCATACAAACGTTTTCCCCGAAAACCCACCGGAGGCTTTTAGGTTAGAGGTTGCTCCAAAGATCACGGATGATCGCTGATTAACGACTGGATCACTTTCTATCCAGATCGGGTAGTTTTCAGGAGTGGATACGTTTAGGCGAGGGGTGCTTTGACCGGAAATAATGCGTCGAGCATCTTCCCAATACACGGCTCGTTGGTCTACATCTGTCCGTAGACCATAGAACGATCCGTCTACGTGCCGTTCCGCGCTCAGCACCAGTTTTAAGGTTGGAAGATTCGGGAGCAGCGTTGCGATCGGATCAGGTCTACATGAAATCAACTTAAACTCGAACGTCCGCTGCATCGACGCGGCGTTTGTGACCTGCACCGATACAACGCCATCAAACGGAGCGTTTAATGTCCCAAAAAGAACTCCTGAATTTGTGATAGAGAGTCCCAGTGCAGGAGGAGATAGTAAAGTGTATTGAACAAGATCAAACCATTCATCGACAATATTTTCCGCTAAATTAAACGACACACTTGACCCCACAAACCCCCGAAGTTCAGGGTCTTGGGTTTTCACAGGTCCAGAGTAGTTAATGTACGTCTGACCGAGCTGCTGCTCGATCGGTTCAAGCTGCTCGATTGGAATTGACTCTGAGAACGTCAAAAGCGCCACGACCCGACCTTGAATCGAATCTCCGAACGAAGGGGAGGCTGCTCCTCCGATCGCGCCTGAGCGACCTCCTAGACCCAACAGCGGCTCCGATTGTTCTGCGTTCGCGATTCCTCTTAAGGTTAGCAGTCTAGGTTGATTTAGAGGAACGATCGCATCTGACGAAACTCGTCGTCCGTTAATCCGGGACTCTGCCAGATACACGGATCGATTCAAAAGCGGTTCTTTTCCCCACAGCGATCGTCCCCCGGACGGAAAGCTATCGTAATACACGGGAGGATTCCCCGGAAGGTATCGAGGAGAATACAGCAGATAGCTCCCTTCTTCGCGAGTGAGGTAGACCATGATCACGGTGCCGACTCGGATCGGGAACTTGAACACCAGTCCATTATTCCCGTCATTCCCAAAATCGATCGACGGATAGTTATTAAATTGAGGATCGACGGGAATAATGGAAGGCTCTCGACTAGAGGTGCTGTACAGATAGTTGCCATCTGCCAACAGGTTCGACCAAACTTTAACTTTATCCGTATCTCCTGAAAGGGAACCGATCCCACTCCCTTCAACATACTCAGGAAACGCAAGATATACGCCGTTCAGGCTGGGAATATCTTTCAACAGTTCCCATAAATCAAAATCTAACGGCTTTCCGTTAGAGTATACGTGACTATATGCGTTGGATAGCTTCATTCAGCTCTTTCCCTGTGTGCTGGTACAGCAGTGCCTCGACCAGCGATCGAATTGGAGAAAATCCGTATCGACCCCATTCTTGAAGAAAGGAGTTCCACGACGGAGAAGGTTCCACGTCTTGCAAAAACTGGACTTCGAGATCTAGCAGAAGATCGTCTTTCCATCCTTCAGCCAGCTTAGATACTTTTGTCGGTGGGGTCGGAAAGACGACATGTTCAGGACGATCGGCAAGCTTCGTACAGATCCTTACCACGTTTCTGTATTGAATCCATCGCCGCCGCACTTGTTCTGGTAGATCGACATCTACCACAATCCAATCGGACTGCTCTAGCAATCGAGACCGTTCCTGGTTAATTCTATCCCATGCCGACTGAAGCTGATACGGACATTCGTAGAGTTCCGCGTTCACCATCCAATATCGACCATCTAGATAAGGAGATCCAATAAATCGGTACTTCACGTAGGGACTTTCAAACGCTGGGTTTAGGATATTGAATCCGAGCCGTTCGAACCCCTGGCTTTTTAGAAAACTGTCTGTCACATCCGACGAAACAAGCCATCCCATTTCCCCATGAAGACGTTTTAATGCGTCATCTTTAATCAAGAAAGAGGTCGGATCTTTGAGATCTACATACAGTTTAAGCGTCTGTAACGTATTGAGTGGATCGAAGGTTGACATCTTTTTGAGTAGTAACGACTTTTAGACCTTCAAGAGGATCGGTGTAAATCATAACATTCAATGTCACCGTTCCTTTTGTGATCGTAAAGGGCTTTCCGTTTTCCAATCGAATCGATCGCGGCAATAAAAGCGCTCCTTTTAGTCCCACGATTTGAAGGGAAACCAACCTCACCTGACTCACGGATGGATCGACAAACGGATAGGTAAAATCGATCGATAAGGTCCGAACCGCATCGGTGCAGTTAAAGCGATACACTGAGGAGCGGGTCGCCTCGATCGTATACACGCACTGAGCGGTAGAGCATGGGATGGTTTCGACTCCATACACCTGATGAACGATCGAATGCTGCTGAGCATTAAGGGAGTTTCCCAGTGCAGGAGATCGGTCCCACTCAATCGTTAAGGGTGCAATTGCAGCTTTTTGCGATCGACGCTCAGACGGTGGAACATTTCTTAGAACGGAGTAAGGTGGGATTGCCGCTCCTCCCAGCGTTAACACATCGTCGAGCGCTACTAGCGTCGATTGCTCTGGAAGTAAGGTCCAGTACCCTGCAATCTCTAGCGGAACAGGGCTTTTGGTGGATTGACGTACCGCATCATTCCGAAACCCAACGACAAAACCAGCAGGTTTAACAGCAGGAAAAGTAACATCCGCTAGATCGCCTAACTTAAATCTGGGTAATGGCTGATTCTGCAATCCGGTTGGATAGACTCCGATTCCGTCTCCGACAGAGGGAGTTTGAATCGAAACCCCTTGAATGTCCTGAAGTGAGATAAATCGGGTTTGCGGAGTCAGCGCTAGTCCTTGATCGGTTCGTCGAAACGATAGAAAATTGGACGTATCTGCCCCTAGCGTTACGTTCGGTTGAAACATTGAGAAAAGGGACAGGCGAGATCGATCGGAATTGATCGCCAGCACCTGTCCCTCCGCAGTCACGGTAAACGTCTCAAGTGAGACCATATTAACCGCAAGTTCTCCTAACCGCAACTCAGTAGGCTGCGGCGATCGATCAACCGTAGAGTACCGGAGATCGACCATGATGCTAAAGGAGATGCGTCAATGCATCTTTCGCCGCATGAAGATAGTTAATTCGATCTTCTAGACCGTTGTATCCTCCATTGATGATCCGCGTGATTCGATCGATATCATCTGCATCCGCGTGATCGTTCAGACTGTGTTTGTCCCAATACCAGAAAGCACTCTCTACGCAGTGCGGCAATTCTGCCAACCAGTCGGGATTGTTTAGATAGTCGATTCCGGTATCAAGACTGATCGCCTGATAGTTGTAGAAGCCTGTCACCTGAATCAATCCCCGACCCTTGAATCGCTGTCCATCCCCCGCTTCGGTGTTTCCTAAGTCTGTCCGAAACTCATAGTCAGCACCACTGGCGAGTTCCTCCTGGTATCGAAACTCTCCGCTTTCGTGACACACTTGAGCCAAGAAATGGCAAATGCGGAGGTAGTTATTAACTTCGTATTTCTTAAATCGCTCGTTTAACGGAGCAACAAACGGCTTTAGCTCCTCGCGAGAGGCGTTAAACGTACTACGATATAGCTGATCTAGATTAATCAAAACAGAAGTCACTATAAAGGTTAACTCTATTGTACGCTACCTAATAAAACCACTCGATCCCAAGAGAGTGCTCTCCTAGATTAAATCCATAGCTAAAAACCTGAGATTCTAAGATCCGATCGCCTTCTCCTCCCGTTAATCCAAATCGCATATCAGGAGGCAGAAAATTGTCCCAGTACCGAGCGACCCGATCGGTGATTCGGACGCTATTTAGGTTCCCAACTAAACTAGATAAGTATCGATCGAACTCGATCCCGTTTGGCGCGATCGCAGACGTAAGCTGACGATAATTCTGCGTTACTCCGTCAATAAATACCCGATATTGAGTACTTTGTCTAACGATCGCAACATGCTGGTATAGTCCCACCCCTCGCTGAAAATAAGTGTACGCATTAGGCAGGGTTAAAGATAGCGATCCGATCGTCACCGCAAGCTCTGTCGTTTGGGTAGATGCCGCAACTAGCCCTTTGTATTGAAGATCAATCGCAGGAGGCGATCCACCTTTCGAAAGCTGGAACAACGTATAGTCATTTTGAGGAGTCAGCGTTAACTCAGGTAGCGGAAACTCCACAAAAAACTCGATCGTAAAGTCTTGAGTGAGCTGAATCGACGCATCTAGCAGCGTCTCTATTAAATGACTAGGCTGCGTAAAGGATGCAACCTTCTCTTGAATACCGAACGTATAGAGATCGGTTTCCAGTTGAGCTGTATTCGTCGTTGTCGTTGAAGTAACTAAGTCTGCTACTGGACCAGGCAGATAGTACTGTGATTTGTCGTCAGACCAGAGGCGACCTGTGCTTTGCTCAGGTTCAAATGTATGCAGCAGAGCCACATAATCGTAGTAAGGGTCATATAAATCCGGTTGACTGAACGATTGGGGTTCCGCAAGTCTACTTTTATCGTATCGGTAGGCGGGTATCCCGCCTTGACCTAGCGGAGCTAGATTCAAGGCGTTTACAGTAATATACGAATCTATTCTAGTATTATTTGGATTGGCAAAGGTGGGAAATGAGCGCTTACTCACATGCACCGTTACGAGATCCACTCTTCCCGGTCCAGATAGCTTTATAGGTCGTCCATCCTCATACTGCATGTTCTCTAGACCTGCAAGTACAATCGCCCCTGTATCTTGCCGCAGCTCCAGCATCATAATTGCAGAGCTGTTTACTTTATGATTCGTAACAATTGGAACCACGGTACAGTAGGGTAGAACACTAGCGGGAACTCCTTGCAGTATCCAGTAATCGGCTTCTGCATAGTTCAACTCGACGATCGCAGTGGTGAGTTCGACTCGTTTGACTCGGTACGTTGAATCAATCAGTGAATGTCCCTGCGCGTTTAAGTTCGTTCCTAGTTTTGGAGACGGATCACGCTCAATCTGAAGGTCTTGGTTCCGCCAGATTCCATCGGGGTCCAGCATAACAACCTGATAGCGCTCTTGATCTGAGATCTCAACATCATCTAGCTCTTGCAGTGTATTGCGTCTCGATCGAGTCTCGAATCGATTCAGCACAGCATTAAATACTAAGACCTGATCGTTCTGATCAGCCGTTGCGGTTGGGTTCGTTGGATTTGCAACACTGACATCTAGCAGCTCAAATAATGAATAGGATGGACGATAGTTGTGGAACGTCTCACTGATGGGATCGTATCGAAGATACTCCCCGGACCGAGGGTTAGAAATCTCAACATCTGACAGAGACGATAATGATCCGATTTGATTACTGGCTCTATATTTTCCGTTCTGATAAATCAGGTACGATCCGTCTCTAACTCCGGTTAAATCGACATCCAATAAGTCTTCAAACCGCTCCGCGCCTTGACCGATTTGAATAATCTCTCCAAACTCGTTCTTTGTATAGAGATAGGCTTTACTTCCGCTAATCTGAAGGGCAAGTTGACCGATCGGCAGTTCTTGTGGACGGGGAGGAGTGTTGCTGATCGAATAGCGGACAAGAGTACGCATAGTGCGAAGTGTATAATGATACCTATATTTAATATTTTAACTGTTATCTTTCAGTGGTAAAACGAAATAGTTCCAGTCGCGATTACAGTCGTCTAGACGACGATCTGTTTCTACTCGATCAGCTTCTACGGGAAGAAATGTATGAGAAAGCTGAGAAGAGTTTATACAAGTTCTTTACGAGTTTCTGGAACACGTTCGATCCGAGTCCTCTTGTCGATAACTGGAGCATTCAATGCATGTGTGAGCATGTGCAGGCTGCTCTTAAACGAGATATTCGACGACTGATCATCAACATTTCTCCGCGATCGTCTAAAAGCACGGTCTCTTCTATCTCTAGTCCTGCGTGGTGGCATATTGATCATCCGTATGAGAAGTTCTGGCTGGTTTCCCACACGCAGAAACTATTTACTCAGAACATTGTCTACGCTAGACGGATTCTAGATCACCCGCTCTATAAGGAGCGGTGGTGCGATCCAAAACTAGACGAACACTATCGATTTACACTTAGCACTGATGTAAATACCAAAACTAGAATTGAGAATAATCAAGGGGGATATATACTAGGAGGTTCCCCGTCTTCTGGTGCTTTGGGGATGGGTTACTCAGTTGCGATCCTAGATGACATTCTAGACTCGGAAGAATCCAATAACCCGGAGATGGTCCAGAACGTCAATAACTGGTTTACCCAGACGTTCTTAAACCGCTCCAATGACGTGCGATCGGATGTCGTGATTATTGTGATGCAGCGACTGGCATCGGGCGACCTCACCGACTATGTGATGGAAAAATACGGGGACCAGGGATGGTTTCTATTGAACATCCCTGCCAAGTATGACCCAGATCGGACCTTTATCAGTCCGATCGGTTTCAACGATCCGCGCACGAAGCGCAATCAGTTGATGGACCCAAACCGATTGCCAGAGGACTTTCTAGCCCTCCAAGCGATAGACTCTTTAATTTATAACACTCGCTATCAACAAAACCCAGACGCAGAATCAGAAGGGAACTTAATCAAAGCGGAGTGGATTCAGGAAAGCGCAACCAAACCCACTAGTTTTTCTAGTTTGATTACGGTTTGGGATCTAGCATTCACCGACGAACCAACCTCTACCTATACGGTTGGGTTAGTTCTCGGAAAATCCGAAGATAAGTACTATGTGATCGACATGTTCCGCGATCGCATCGATGCCCCCGCTCAGAAAGATGCAATCTTAAAGATGCGTCAGAAGTATCCCAGATCGATCGTAGGGATTGAAAAACGAGCCAATGGTCATGCTGTGATGTCTATGTTGCAGCGTGAAGTCACTAATATCTATGCGTTCGAACCAAGACTCTTCGGAGGATCGAAAGAACAGCGTCTCTCTGCTGTGCTACCGCTGTTTCGAGATAAACAGGTCTATATTTATAGTCCGTTTGAAGTTGATGGATCGATCGAACCAGATTACAGCGCAGATATTATCAAGAAAGAGTTAAAAGCGTTTCCGCTTGCCAAGAATGACGATATTGTAGACTGCGTAGCGTATGGTCTAGCGTACCTGGCGCAGAAAGGTCAGGAGTCAATGGCGATCGTCACTCAAGGACAGCGCATTATTATAGGAGACGAGGAGGTTGATCTCTACAGGCGAAAAAGCTCGTCCGAACTATTTGAGGACGAGCGCTATTTCCTAGAGATCGACTGTACTAAAGACTACCTTAAGCAGCTTTTTTAAGCTGGACAAGCGTATTGCTGGACAAGGTTTTATCGATCAACTGCTGAACGGCAGCTAGTTGAGCAAGCTCGTCCTGAATCGCACGAACTTTACCCTTGTAGCCCTCAACTTTATCTTGCATATCCTTCAAGATACTCAAATACTTTTCTAGCTCTGCTTGTTTTCGTTCAACGCATAACGAGACATCATCAGAGTGAGTCGCAACAGGTTTCGAGAACGTTGGAACAATCCAACCCTTTACCTCTGAGCGCTGAAGTAAGAATACCTCGCTAGGCGCATGATGGGTTCTGGTTAACTGATCCGCGATCGTATTGACTTCTCTCGGGACATGTTGAATCACAACATCTCTTCGGATCTTAGCGAGTGATCTAGACGGGTGATCGGTTTCTGCGAACTTTCCGGCTTTCCAATCCTCCACAGCATATAAATTGTCTGTGTACAGGTACTTAGATTTGAAATATCTGTACCCCATCACCAGAGCCAAACATTCTGCCTCTTCAACCGACATCATAAACGGAATTTCTTTAATTACAGCTTTACCCGATCGCACTGACCACGCTGCAATTCGAGTCATTTCCGCTTCGTAAGATACGGAGGCATCGCAATAAACTCCGTTTACATCTAGATAGTGTTCTTTAGCGGCAGCGGCAACAATCTGGACAGGTCGAGCAAGCGGATTCGCGGGAGGAGCGGGAGTCTTATTAACAGCTTCCTCCGAATACGTTAAGCATTCTAAAAGAAACAACTCGCCGATTCCTTTCTTAAATTCCATCCCCAGCGCTTTAAGCACATCTCGACCCATCGGGTTTTTCTTAAACCCGATCACGACAGAGAGCAAAAATTGAGCAGGATACAGATGCATCGCCTGCAATACAGGCGGCATCTTCTGGAACGAGTAAGGCTCAGCTCCTTCCCACGTCGAGGCTTCGATAAACCGACTTCGAGGAACTGTGATTCGACCACACTCTCCTAACTTATCCATTAACGCTCTAGAGAGACTGTTGAATGAAGTTGGGTGAACCTCCACCACTTTCGAAGCAAATGTACTTCCGATATACCAGTTGCCATCAAGAGCGATGAACGGAGGATTAGATTTGTGTGAGACAAGGATCTCCTTACATAGCTCTGGATTTGATGCAAGATGCTCAATAGTTAAATTTTTTGAGAGTTCGACACCCATACATACTCCTTATTGACAAACCCTGTTATTTAGGGAATAGACTACAAAATCATCCAATCATTTTACTCTACCGACTTGTATCGTGTATCAATGAAACTACTGAATTCTCTAATATTTTAGCTAATCCTTCGTATTGATTTACGAACTACCTACGCCTTTTAGCTTAGAAACTTAAGCGGATACATGTATCTAATCCAAGGTGTCCATGTCGTAAAATTGACATCGGCGTAAGTGTTCTCCTTGAATTTTTACCAGATAAACTACCCGTTAGAACAGCTATGCAGATGCTCCAAGCGATCGTTTCCGGTGTTAGAGGCGACTTCCTAAAGCAGGTGATTATCTCCGAAACCTTTTCTCAAATAGATGACTTAGCGCAACGCCTAAAGACGTTAGAAGCTGAGGCAAAGATGGTTCAAGATCGGATCGCCAAAGACGGATTTAATGCCTGTGGGATATACATTCTGCTTCACGACGTGGAGGGTGGAACCTGCCGAAATATTGAGCTGGGTTTTGACAATACTCCGTCTTGCTTGTTAAATTAGAGCAAACCCCTGGAGTACACTTCAAGCTGTCAAGCGAGGTGTGCCATCAGGCTGGTCGGTAAAATCAGTAAAGCACCGAAGATATCTTCGGTGCTGTTCTTTTGGATAGAGTTCAGAAGGCTACTGAGCTAACGTAACTCTCTTGAACAGGCTGTACTTTTACAGGTGTTCAAACGAGTTATCCAACCCGCTTTTCCCTAGTTTCAGATTCAGGTAGCTATCTCCTGAACTGGGATCTCGCTCTGTCAAGCAGTTGTGCGAATCTGGTGATCAGCTAGCCCCGCACATCCGGCACCTGCCTTCTACCGGACCTGGATCGTTCGATCGTTGGCAGCTCCAGTAACCCGAAAGTAGAATACCACACGATCGCTTTTATACACAAGAAAAGCACCGAGATTATCGGTGCTCTTTACCCAGAGTAAACGATTGGTGTATTACGGCATACGATACCAGTCGTCCATATCCTGCTTAGAGTAATATACTCCGTCCCATACCTTTCCTTCGTCGTTTGATTGGGATGATGATCCGCCTGACTCAGGAAATTCTAGCCTGTCCTGATCAGACGCCAAGCGCTTAAAAAACGATCCGAAGATATGGACGAAATAGTTTCCGTTCTCTTTTTTATCCTCGATCGCGTCTCGTGCGATCGAGGCTCCTTCGTCCGCTGCCTTCAAAATCCTCGAATCCCCTGCGTTGTCAGGAAGATCTCTGATCCTTTGCGCTCCGTAATGCTCGATAGCTGCCATTTCTCGCTGCCGTTCAAGATCCCAATCTTCTCGCTTTTTGGGTTCAGGTCTTCCTCCGGTCACTGCGCGATCGCAACGTACCGTAACTCTGGCAATTGTGTTCTGATCGCCTCCTTTGGATACGATCGCATCTGTGATATCTCTGCGACTCTCCAATCCAGCCGATCGAACAAAAGAATGTTCATCAGATCTAGAAGCCTTACGATTACCTTGCGCCTTGGATAGATTTGATCCCTCTCCCTTCGAGTTGATTTTTCCCATATTCTAATATCTCTCCTTCTAGCGTTTTAACACTGTCAACATCTGCTCCGTAATCCGGGGATTCTTTCGATCTTTGAAACCCTTCCATAATGAACTCAGCAGCATCAGGATCTCTAAGAATCAAACCATCCAATATCTCAGGAATTAAAGGATACCATCCCTCCACTTTTGAAAAATAAAGTAAATGGACTTCCAAGAAGTACGAAGGCTCGTCCATCACAGCCAATAACAGCTTTGTCTGCTTATCTATAAAGGCTTCTCTCCATGTAAGAGGAGAGAATACATCTCCATAGCTGGCTACCTCCAAGGCTACTTGATCATTCTGATCATCTTCAGATAGCTCGTCTATCTCTAACTCGGAAACAATGAGTCTTCTAACTAATCTCTGAGTATGTTCGTAATTCATATCTAACAAAGCCCTGCTTGTATGAGCAGGGCTGTGAGTTTTGCACCGATCGTTCTACCAATTCAAGTCTCCGACTCGCCGCCGCTTAAAATAAAGTTCTCTCTCGAACTGGTTTACCCACCAAATCCGGCACGTCGAACAGAACTCTGCATCCAGTCCGGGGATAATCCTGACCTTCTCTTTTAGTTCAGTCTCTAGCTGAGCTACAGTCCCATTCCTGTATGCGGCATAGTGGATACAGGAATCCTGGATCTTTGCGCCGTTAGCGCCGATCCAGGCGATCTCTAAGCACGGCTCAAGGACAAATCCATTAACTGGCTTCAGGGTCTGGAAGGTACTCGTCGTCTTCTTCTTCTTCGTCATCCTCCTCGTCACCATCCTCCTCTTCGTTGCAGTATTCGCTAGCAATATCAGGCTCTACATCCACAATATAATCGGACTCAGACATAATCATCTCCTGTCGTTAACGGCGATTCAGCCTCTCTAAGGACACCCCTGTAACAATGTATTGCCGCTTGTCGGTACGCGGATCAAGCCGCTTATCCAGTATCACAGTTGTCCAGCTCGTGTAATCGGTATACTCTAGCCGACCATCCAAATCCAAGGTTGGATCTCCTAATCTAGAGAGAATAGAAGACTCAGATTGAGGATAGGCTAAGTTGCTAGCTATGAACCAGACGGGGGAATGAGCAGGTCTTGGTGCTCCGCCAGGATTCTGCTCACTTTTCCATCCCTTAGACCCGGAGGATGCAGGTAAAGAAGGGGAGTATTTTTCAATCCTCACAACACCCGTACCCCGATCCGATCGACTTTCGAACCCGCGTTCTTCTCGCTCAGCGGCAGCACGATCATTTTGATCAGATTGCGCCTGCCCCCCAGTCAGGAACCCCATAAAATCAGCACGAGCAGGGATGTTACCTGCTAAGCCAATAAATACGAAAACACCTGCAAATAACCGCACCTTTCTTCCAGGTGCGGGAAATTTTCCAACAATCGGAAGCATACACACCTCGATGTTCGTAAATAACAGCACAAGCATAACGTACTCAGCCAAAAAGGACAACCGCACGTATACAAAAAGTAATACGTGCGATCTACTTAGTAGATTTGCTTTACGATCGCGATTTGTACTGCCTCATTCAACGAAATAGTGGAATAGGTTCCGAGTCCCAGGGGTCCGCAACTTGATTGATCAAAGAAATCTTCTGCTGCCATCTTGGTAGGCAAGAATGCAGAGATTAAAAACTCGCGATCACATAGATGTTCGTGAAGGGTCGGGGTTACCACATGATAGATCGGCTTAAATGACGATAGAGGCTGTCTTGCAGCCTCAGCCGCTGCTCCATAGTTAAAGAAAGACAGTAGCGTTGCTTGACTAGAGCAGTAACTGTAATAGCTTCGATCGGGACCGACTAGAAAGACCGTAGTTCTATGCATCGATCGGATCGGGACTTTACGATATAACTCATCCACAAAGGAAGTCCCATATTTATATTTCCAGGAAGCAGACGCACTTAAGATAGACGGTTCAGCCAGAGGTGGAGTTTGAATATACACGACAGACATCTTAGGTAAACGGCAACACCCCGGTCTTAACACTATTTTAAGAATACGGGTGTGTATTAATACTGTTATTCCGTGATCCGTGCGGACGTGTCTTATTCAAACATCTACATTCCTTGATATCAATAGGAAATTATTAAGAAAACAAGAAGATATAAGAACAGGGTAGGTGTTAAGATATACTTCACATAACCGGGATTGACCGAGCGGAAAGGTACTTGACTCATAATCGAGCGCAGGCAGGTTCAACTCCTGCATCCCGGATTTCTATACCAGCAAGCATGTTCAACCAGTATTCGCGAAAACCTTACCAGAAGAGAATAGCGGTACAATAAGGTAGAAGAATTGCTTATAGTTATGTACACTCGTCGATCGGCGCATAAGTTTTCCTATATGGAAAACTCATCTGAGTTTGGGGTTTTAGGAACTACTGCGATAACAGGACTAGCTGGAGCAGGGATTGGTTTAGGCGCAGGGGTTGTGAATCTCTACGCTAGAGGAAATCAATGGGATAAAGATGTCCATACCTTGTCTACGGCTTTGAAAGCGATCCCAGAAATCCCTCATTGTTGATTAGTTCTGAAGCGGGGCGTGTATTTAATCGGACCCCTAAGACTAATGAATATGTGAAAGCGTATAGAGATAACGAGGATCACATTGCTAAAACCTGGCGAGAGCAGGGTAACAACAGATTTATTCTAGGAGGAGCTGCGCTAGGAATGGCGGCAGGACTCGGATCGCACTATATTCAAAGACGTTAGTTTGTTAATCTATTAGTACCTCGTATGCATTTAACTTTCTATTCTCAAGCTAATTTTCGTTTTATGACTCCTAGCATGGGTCGGGGACTTAAGAATACCTCAAGTGCTCTAGGTAAAGGATTTGACGATATTGCTAAACGCAAGACGAAGCTGGCTCAATCAGGTCATTTAGCATCTTCTGATCCCGTGCTAAGACGCAAGGCTCAACAGGAATTCGCAGCCATTCAGCAATCTGAGCGTCAAACCGCTCGAAGCAATAACTATCGACTGTATCCTCAAGGTCGGTTTATGCATTATCCTACTGCTCAATTTTCAGCAGGAGCTGCGATCGCAGGTGGATTGGGACTAGGTGCATTACTAGGGTATACAGCAGGCGGAGTTGCGAACGCTCGTCGAGTCAGTGAGTTATCTACGCCGCAGGAAACAGCCCTTCGTCAAAGACTTGGGACTCGATTTAACGAAGATTTTGAATCCGCAATCATGAACTCAGATAAAAGCGTTCTAGGAATGAAGGCGATTGACGCAGAAAGTCCAGAAGGAAAGCGATTCAAAGGAACGTTCGATCGATTCATGGGGAACGAACAAGACTTGATGAATCGCTACGAAGATCCTAGCTATCGTCCGATGGGTGCGTTAATTGGAGCAGGGGTAGGTGCAGGCGTTTTGGGAGGGGCAGTGGTTGGAGCGAAGTATTTAAGAGGTAGAAAGTAATATGAGAAGCAAACCTGATCCAAAAAGAGAGCCGGAACCAATCAAGGTGGATAGTAATCTTGCTTACGGCTACCCTTTTTCCACCTTAAGCTTTATAGAAGCAATCAAAAAACATAGTAAAAATGAATCTTGCTAACTTCGTTCGTTACTATACCGCAAATCTTCCTAAGATTCCTGCAAACGCTCAAACAAGACAATACGCTGCACAGCTTGTTAGAGAATCTAGAAAGAACGTTCGTCAGGGAAAAGCTCTTGGATTATAGGTCTATCATGTGTTTCGTCCCCTTTGATTTCCCGTCCCAAAAGATAACAGCGTGACTGACATACTTAGCCATCTTCTCATTTCGGATATACCCAGCAGATTTGCCGTACATGTCCCACTCTGCGGGGTATAGTTTTACAGGAAATCCCTTTTCCTTTGCATATCGCTCTCCTAGCTGGTCCGCTCCTCGTGCGGTCCCGGACACGATCTCAACGTCGGTATGATTTATCAAGGCAAGATCCAGATAGAATTTAGCTACTGGATAGTTTGAAAACGATCGCGATCCAGCAACGACAACTTTAATCACAACTTACTATGCCTCACCTGAATTCCATGCCAAATAGTTAGCGTATACAACTAACACCATGCCGCAGGTTTTAACTACAGGGCTGCTATGTTCTAGTAGAACAACTCCGACAATTAGTACAATAAATGCATAGCAAAACATTAGCAACACTCTTACGTCTTTGTTAATCATGACGGTTTTCCTTTTCTAAATATCCATTGACGATTGGTTTTTTGATCAAAGATCCAGTCGGAGTCTATCAGCGCAGATCTAATATCTTCTTCTGAATGGTAAGGCAGGCGACGCTTTAACTCGCTCAGTAAGATATACGATCGTTTCTTAGTTTTAGATGAATTGAGTAACTGATCTGCTTGATCGTGAATGCATTCTCTAACCGTCTCACTTTGATGGCGATCAGTAACTGCCACAGATAGGAAATAGCGTTTCAATCCAATCAATAACTCTCTAAACGATAAAGGCGACTGAAAAAATCGAGAGGTTAGACGAAGTTTTCGCTCCAAAGCAACCAAGTCTAAATCGTCTTTTGAAACCGGATGCTGTTTACGATTTAACAACTGCCCGTTTCGATAGGAAAACCCGGACACAAGATCGGGATTCGATAGAAAGTAGTCTCCTAATTCAGCAGCCGTGGCGCGAGAACTGATATCACGAGCTTTTGTTTTTAATAGGTATGCTCTCAGAGACGAAAGCTCCTCAACTAGCGGTACTAGCACCGCATCGACCTGCAACCCTTCGGTTTCGATCGCTTGTTTAATCCGCAAGACGTTGATCGGTTCTTGCTGAATTAGCTCCTTTAGCTCATCCTGGTCCATGTTTATGCTGCGACAGTATTCGAGGGTCTTGCGACAATATCTCCCGTTTTTTCAGGGGTCTTGCGACAATATCTCCCTGTTTTGCGACAGTATTCGAGGGTCTTGCGACAATATCTTTGGCTGAAACCCGCATTCCATCGTTGAATACTGTCGCAGATTACTCTATCTACTACTCCTACTGTAATTCCTTGCTCTAAAATCACAGCGGAAGATAGGCGAAATCTCGATGCTTCGATCGTGCCTTAACGTTAGCGGTCGTATATTTACCTAGCACTAACGTCCACTTACCTTTCAGGTGCCGCAACCACGGCACCGTTGAAGTAATCGAGCAGTATTGACCTCGTTCAACTTCTTCAGCATGGGGACATGGATCGATGTACTCACAGTCTCTTAGATGCTGATGCAGCGAGTCATTGATGCAATCAGTTTCTGGGAGACTCCATAGAAAAGTGTACAGATCGTCACACGTCAAACACGTTCTCTTTTGAAACGGTATACGATCGAAGATTCCAGTTGTTTCAATATAAACCTCCTTGATTGCGATCGGCTGATGACAATCAGAGCAGATATGCTCCTTACGCGCTTTTCTGCGCGTTGAGCAACATACCTCCGCAACTTCACACATACGACACCTCCTCGCATATCGCTTCTGATGTTTCGGTTGCTCTGTACTGGGGGATGGGAACCCCCTCAACGACGAAGTACTGCTTTGTATTCTCTATCTGCTTTTTAGCGGCTTCTAGCTCTTCCAGTCGCTCTGCTAGACCCGGCAACTCAGACGGGTCTCCATCAGTTATCCACAAGACACAGCTTATAATATCACCCGAAACCTGACGTAACATTTGACCATATATATCGGTTAGAACCTCCACTTTGATCGATCGGCTTCCAGACGCGATCGAATAGACGCAGGTTTGGTGCTCCCATGCTGCTACTAGCAGCTCTGCTGCTTCTCCTGCTGTACCAGCACTAACGGATCTCTCGAATATTGTATCGTCATAGATCAACTTGCAGGACCACACTAATAAGCTGCTCATACTATCTCCTGTTTTGATTTATCAGTGGTTGATTCGTTGGACTCGAATGATCTTGCTGACTCGAATCTTTCCTCTTAATCCTTGATTTCTTAGATAATCCTGCACCTCAGTTTCACTGAAGCACTTAACAAATCGTCGCGATCGATTCGTGAACCAATACAGGTATGATCCAGGAAGCGTGACACATACCGTAATAAACAACAGCATCATTAGAAATATGCTAGGCAGCAGCAAACATAAGGCTGCTGCTGCTGATCCCATACAAGCAATAAACAAGACGTAGCGCACCCGGAACCAACGCATAAGGCTTAAATGAAACGGCAAGGTTCATCTTGAAATAAAACAGATTTAGTGTCTTCAGTATTTATACTTAATTTCTTCCTTCAGACTCTTGCTCGATCTGACGGAGTTTTCGACCGATCTGCGCTTCGAGGTTGCTAATCTTAGACTCACGTTCGCGATCGTTTGCGAACTTCGGTTTCGAGGTTACTTCTTCCACAATATCTGCTCCAGTTGAAGGAGCATTCTCGTAAATCCTGCGCTGTAGGTCATAAATATCTTTTGTGACTTTAATCGCCTTTTCTACCTCTCCTAAGAACAAGGGAACACCTGTCTTCGGATGAACCTCATTCATGGTCTCTGCAACATTCGACGGCAGCTCTCCGTCTGTGAGCAAATCACTTTGAGCATCCAGCACTTCTCCGAAGCGGTGCTGGATATAAGCAGTCATTACGTTTCCTAACTTGTCGCAGGCTCGCATCGCTGCAATTTCGCTTTGGTAGTTTTCCTGGGTGTAGAGACCTAGTTCCAACCCGATACTCATCTGGCTTACCCTAGCGAGGTAAGCCTTGCGATAGTTATGCCATGATCCGTTATAAAGCTGCTTCCTTAGTGTGGATAGCTTGATCGCATACTTACCTGCTAATTCTTGGTGAGTATAATCCTCGCTGACCCAGCTACCGTCTTCTAGCTGTTTCCGCTTCCCTAGAATGAAATCTTGTCGAACGGTGTCCCAGTTGATCCCCATAGATCGAGGGGATATTCCGCTAACTCGTCCTGGGGGATTAGGATATCGATCAGATTCTGAGAGGTCTGACTCAAACTGCTCGTAGAGTCTAATGAGTTCTGGTTTATCGTCGGTTGGCATGGAATAAAAGTATCAATAGGGATTAAGTTGTTGACGAACTCGATCGTCAACTTAGGATGCTGTCGTTTAAGTTGATCGGTTTGGTGGATCGATTCCACTCCTTTGTATTGACCGTTCCGGGTGAAATAGATAAGTCGAAGTTCAGTAGAATCGGAATGATATTGCTCGTAGCTCAGTAACTGTCCGATCGCATGTTTAATCCCACTCCATTCTTTAACCTCAACTAGGACTTTCTCTCTAGAGGAGCGTCCCATCTCTCGATATAGGATTAAATCAATAAATCCGACTGGGGTAATCACTTCACGCTTTACGACATATCCAGCCTCAGCGTAGTAGTTTCGTAATGCAGCTTGAACGGCTTTCTCTTGAATTCGAATCCCCATACTTAAACCAAAGGACTCTCTTCGGACGGTTTGGTAAATGCATCTCGCTTCAGCTTGTCTTTCAACGCTAGGGGAATTAAGGTTGGACGGGTCGATCGACGAATCCGCTGCTTTGATTCCTTCTGTTTCTCTTGCTTTTGATGATTTCGGTATTGCATCGCCTGATCGGTATGCGATACAGGCTTTTTAAGTCGCTCTAGTTGACTATTTGGTTCGTTTCCCGCAACAGGACTAAAATGCTGTGCTGAGAACTTGGCTCTGAGAGGTTGTAGAAGGTACATAGGAGGGTATGCGCTTGTTCCTCTATCATACCAGTATTACTTCGCCTCCTAGAGCCTTACAGAGGGTATACAGTGCATTCCTGAGAGTCCTATAGACCCTGCAAGGCAATCGATCGTCTCTTTTCGAGATGTATAGGGTTTTATTATTGACGATGGATTGATATTGAAGTGATATCGCTAAGGTATTAGGGGTTATGAGGGGTATTGGGAATTGGATAGGGTATTTATTATAAGAAGTACGTAAGTCCAGTGCCGATCGCGTCTTCTTGTTCCCGATCGCGATCGATCGTTTGTTATTTTAATAGACAACACTAAGAGCAATACTAAAGTAAACGCTAATGACAATGCGAACGACAACACTAATGCGATCGCTAACGACAATGCACGATCGGAACTTGTCCTAAGCCGATCGAATGTTCCGATCGCGATCGTTTTCCCCTGATCTGCAATCGGTTTTCTATCGATCGTTTGTTTTAGGCTATTCTGCATACGTTAGGGTGCGATCGTACCTTAGCTCTACCTAGTCCTAATCGTGCTATCCTGAGAGCCTACAGACCCTATAGCGCGATCGAGAGCGTACCGACTGCCTAACCTACAAAACCTATACGCTAGAGTTACGGTGAATTGCTTACCAGAGCAAATCACCCATCAATACAGTGGTCTGAAAGCTTTATAGGGTAAGAGCTACAGCGATCGGATCAACGCTGTAGCGTATTTGGACTAACACAGTAAGGATATTGGACTAAACACACGATCGCGATCGCTGAAACCCATATAAAACGTACATCCTAGAACCATAGATAAACATCTAAACACCTAGCTAGAATCAATGAAACAACTTAATCGTAAAATAGTACATCTGATCTATACAAATTAGCGGCGATCGCGCTATAGTAGATACATGAGAGGGAAAGGGAAGGACAAACACCCAAAAGCCTCTCTACGTAAGGGTTTTGATAGCTGCTACTAATTGTTTTCGACTTTTGATCGGTTAGTAGCGCGATCGGGGAATAATTTAACTAGGTAGTCCTGCTACCGATACTTATAACAACCTAGTCCGAAAACTTAGGACGGGTTTGTTGTAGGAGTCCCGTTTCCTCTGGGTACTTTTGTATCTAGGAATCCTTTAACCTTGCACCTTGACAATTCAACTTAATAGAGTCTCATACGACTTTACTAAAAATTTGTAGATTTCCTAGACTAGCCGATCTAAGTGTCCTTCTGAGAAAGGATTATCGATCGCACTGAGCATGGGATTAATCTATAACAGCTTAGATTACTGGATGAGACTCATTAGGTAGAAAGTACCATGAAAACTAAATAGCCCCTAGCGTTTAACGAGTCGTATAAGGATGAGACTCATATATCTATCTGTATGAGTAACCCGTTAAATGTTAGTAAACCGCTATCCTGACGTATAGAGGGTAGATAACTAGTAATTAGCAAATACTAGTTAACCTAGACAGCTAGGCTCTATACAGTTATTTGGTAGGTAAGAATTAGGGGATGTATACACGTTCCAAAATAGATCTAGTTTCCACGATCTTGATGCTAAGTGTACACAAACAAAAGGCTTTTCAGAGATTAAAAAGCTAGCGCAGTTTATTACTGCGCTAGCTACACTCTACAAAACGTTAGCCTACAGCACTGTATTAAACAGTGCTGTAACTACACTGTTTAGGTTATGGTTCTTATGGAGTGTTTTTTTACTGGTTTATTTGGTAGTAAGTACCGGGTAATGAGTGTTTATTTTGATGTCGCTTTGAATGAGCTTGTAGTATCTGGCAAGATTGTAGAGAGAGTTTCACCTTCCGATCCTGAGAGCTATGAGGCTTGTATTAGCCTAGTAAAAATTACAGCATCGTTTAAGTCAATTGATGATCTAGAGTCCGAAGCAAGTCTCCTTTTAGGTGAGAGTTAACTAATGGAACTTAAGTTTTTCCAGATGTGTTCGATCGATTTTCTAGCGACAGATCAAGGCTTGATCGGTGTTCATGTTCCTGACTTGTCAGGGTATCTAAATGAAGATGGTTTTGTAGAGTTTGTAGGCGATGAGGAAGAAGATCTAGTAGATAGCATTGTCGATTCAATTTTCAAGGCAACTGATAGAGCGGAAGTAAGTGATAAGGAGGTAAACCTTATTAGAAAGATGTTTAATCGGTTAAATGTATACTCTGCTGCATTAGACGCCATTATAGAGCTATGTACGCATTTCGAGTCTTTGGAGGAAAGCGATCGGGATTATACAGACGTACAATTTTGGTTTCATTTAGATAAGTAAGTTGATCAACAAAAAAAGGAGTTATGTAATGTTTACCTATTCCGAAGTATTTCAGTGTGTCTACGATATTGCAGCAGAGCATGGATTTACCCTTGCAGAATGCAAGAATAGATACCTCAGCACTACTCTTGTAGAGACTGAACTCTACCCTAACGGGTACGCTGTTTTCGATCATGATTCGCTAATGATTTGGTCGTTTCCAAATCTTACTCAGTCATTGCATTTTGTGAAAAATTACTGTAAGCAAAGAAGGGTTAAGTAATGTCTGATTCTATCGATTTTCCAGTTGGTTCTTTAGTCGCTTTTTCCGAATTAGAAAATCTGTCCTTAGATTAAAGCGATCGAATTCTTGCCTTATTTCTTGCTGGGACGATGCAAGATACAGTTATTACGATTCACATCGTCTAAAACGATTAGCTTTTCGGATGAGTTCAAAGTACTGTGATGGGTACAGCGTAATAGGAGACTAGATCTAATGACTAAAACATATACAACTGACGAGCTAAAAGCGATCAATGAGGATGATTTTCGATATGCCTCTTTGTGGCTGATTGAGACTAACTTCGATCTAGAGTCAGGGACGGATGATAAAGATCACCCTCTTTATGGAATCCCTTTTAAGGATTTCTACCGATCGCAAGAAGATGTGATCGAAACCTGGGTAGGTCAATTAGATGAGTTAGAAGTGGATTACAGCACGGAACTATCTAACGCTGAGAAGCTTCTCACTGAGATCGTGAATTTATTTGTAGAAAAGTGGGATAACACCTATACACTTGAGCAGTGTATAGAGGATGTACCTAGTAACTGTGGGGTGTTCTACTTGATGGCAGGATCTGCGTTAGGAAGCGGGATCGGTTTGTGGGAAGAGATCGGATCAGGGCTTGGTTCATTTCCTAAATTTGCCTCCTCCGATGGGATCGATTGTTCGTATATCCAAACTAAAGTAGCGCAGTGCTATGAATGGGAGGAGGAAGACGATCGTGAGTAGATTAGATGTTCTCACTGAGCAGCAGAAAAAAGCACTTTGCTTCTATCGCCAGAAGCATATAGACAAAACGGGTAATGCTAGGGGATGGAAACAAAAACTATCAGGTGAATGGGTTACGCTGAGATATTCTTATGCTCATTTCTGCGAGTATAACTATAGGATCGCGCTAACTGAGATACGAAACTCTAAAGGTCCAAGTTGGCTAATGAATTTGCGTGAAAAAGATTTCAACTAGAGGCTCTTATGTCAAAACCATACTATAGGTTGATCGGGATCTTCCCTGAAAGTCAGCTTACCGATCGCTTTCACGTCCTTAGCATTCCGATCCCTGCGATAGTTAAAGAGATAGAGAACGGATCGGCTTTATTGAGCGAAGAGCATGACACAGAGTTCTGGTCTGATACTCTCTCGTTTCTTCGGAAAGAGATATCTAATGAAGCTGAATGGATATCCTGGGATACTAGAGACGATGTGTTTGACGGTAAATTTGATCTTGGTTTGGCTGTACTTAGTGAGGAAATTAGATGTGATATTGCAAGCATCATGGATTTGAATGATGTTATGGACTGGGATTTCGAAAATCGAAAGATATGGTTTACCGTCTGGGAACATAAATAATATGGATCGACTTCTAGAAGTACTGAATGCTTTTTTAGCTGAGTCAGAGGCTCAGTACAAAGTAGCACAAGAAACAGACGATCGATTCTACAAGACTTTCTATCTAGGGCAATCGGTAGGGATTCAGATACTACGCGATCGGATTTTGATAGAAGAGTTAAGACTAAGAAATAAGGTGCTTTAACCAAGTTAGCCTCAAATAAGGAGCCTCATGATTAAACACGATACACCTTACTCCAGTAGGGTTAGCCTTCGAAATACATTCAAAACACCGTTTCTTAACGGAATACCTAAGATTGAAGATCGCGATCAAGCTGTGCAGTTCATGATAGATAAGTATAGCCTTATAGAGTGTAATGCAGAGAACGATCTAGGTTTTGAGGCAAATATCCAAGGTGTGTTGTTCAGGGTAACTAAGAGTTTTACCTATGCACATCTACTTACTGTTGAAAGTCTTAAGTTAGGGGATAGTTACTCTGTAGAAGGATTTGATTTCTCAGAAACGTATCGAGTCCCTGATCTTGAGTCGATCGCTAGCATCATAAACAGTAAAGCTGCTGAGATCGAATCTTATCCTACGGCGTCTACCGTTCTGGATGAGATTACGAAAATCGCCAAGATCCCTGAAGACTTAGAGCAGTCGTTAAGACGGGAAATCGAATGCAATTCTAAAGGTGCGATAAGCATGAGATGGGTACTTACCTTAAAGCACCTTGACTATTCAGAAAATCGAAGTGAGGGTATTACCAGCACCAACAAAAAATCTAAGGGAATAGCCTCTCGTTTTCAAGTAGAGAAATTGATTGGGGATCTTAGATCAGACATCTCTCGAAAGCAGAGAACGGAGAAATATGATTCTGATGTAGAAGCGGTAAAGGCAGCATTTAAGCCGTTACTTGATCACCCTGCTATTTACAGAATCGAATATTCTAATGATCAGGGTGCAAGACTCATTCTAGATGAGATCGCAGTAGAGGAGATCCCCGCCTTTCTACAGGCGGTCGAATTGTTTCAGAAGTTGCGATCGGAGGTAAAGTAATGGATGATGATGCAAGATTGTTAATCGATAGCGGTGTTCTACCTCTGTTCAAAGTGGTAGCGATCGCGGAAGATGGATGGAGTGATGAGATACTAGAACGATCAGGCGGAAAAATTTGGAGTGTATATCTCTACGATAGTAGAAGGCATGTACATATCTGTAGTCTCATACCATCGTATGAAATGCACTATCTCTATAGTTATCCCGATCGACATTTAGAGGATAATGCTGAGAGAGAACAGCTTATGGACGATATCGATGAAGGTATGCTAGACAGCCACGGTGTTGATTACATGAACTGCTCTACGGTGTGCAATGCCAGTTCTGGACATGTTGCGATCGTGAAAGACTACAGCTTAGAATCAATCGAGGAACTAGAGATCACCTATGAAGAGGCACTAGAAGAGTGCCTAGAATACGCTGATGGAAACCACCTAATCTAGGGATTTACATGTCTAACTATCAAGATGCAATGTATCGGAGATCTGAAAGAGTACTTTCTCTGGTAAGGGATGCATATAGCCAGTGCAGAAGTTATAAATGGACTAGTACTCAACTAGTCCATCGCCTAAATGAGATCAGATCTGGAAAAGACTATCTCAAGCTTAACCCTTACTATACAGGGGTTATAGATGGATATGAACGAAGCTGCTACAGAAATCTTGCAGGCTCAGAGACTGAGTTTGTGACTGTTTTGGACGGTAAACATTATCTTAAAGGTGAGTTAGAGGGAGAGGATTTAAGACGGGCGGCTATAGGAGAAGGACCGCACGGTTTTAGATGGAAATCCTGCCCTGACAAATACTTCTACCCTTTGTCTTCCATGTCGGAAGATAGAGACTCATCTACGAATTAGAACATTTTTCGCTGAGTGTTGTTTATGAATTACACGAGAGTTCTACCAGGGAAAACGACTATGAACGACATAAAAAGAACTGCACCAACTCTATCGGATATCTTAGAAAATTTATCAGATTACGATTATGCGGGATACAAAGCGATCGGTGCGATCGCTGTAGATGAGTCGGAAGGGATCTACTTGATTCAGCATGTAGATGAGGTAGTATCTTACCACTACTACATAGATTCAAATTGCTCCTTTCATTTTAGCTTGCTATCAGAAGTAGGTGAGATGATTCATCCGTTTTACGATCGATGGCTAGAAAAGAACGAATACGCCATCAGCGACTATCAGAAGGAAATAGAGGGATACCCTTATTTTCTGGAGGTTTTAGAATTCACGGGATTAACAGATGATGCAAAGTTAGAAGCAGCACGATCGCTATCTGTCGATAGCTATCGAATGAATCGTTTTCATTCTTGGGATGATGAAAAGTTAGAAGATTTAGACTGTCTAGAGTTTGGTAGTCTTAGAGATATAGAAAACCGATCCAATATTGATTTAGATTCTCTAATTACCTCTCCTTTGCTTCAGGGGTCTGACTATGGAGGATCGGACGTAACGATCGCTAATTGCCGATGGATTAGACAAAATTGGGACGAATTACCTGGAGTATACAAGCTATATGGACGCTATTCGAGTTACGGGTACGCGATCAGAGTCAGGAACCTGACGAACGATATAATCGAGGTTCTAACTAATCTGTCTGATTACCCTCTGATTGATGGAGACGTTCATGATGAGGTTAGAAATGAGTTAGAGAGTAATGCATGGGATAGCTGGGTTAAAGCGGACTTTACAACAGAGGTGGAAAACAAGTTTTCGATCGATTTATTAGATGATGACTTGTCAGGCTTATTTAGTTATGCAGCAGAAGAGGCGAACGAATACGCTAATCATGAAACAGGCGGATCAGTGTACTGGAACATCGATCGAATTGTTGAATCGATCGAGTTAGATGACTTGCACTCTCATGAGATTGGGTACGAGTTTGAGGATGTTTATACATCTGAGCATGTGGATCTAGTTGCTGAGTATGCAAAACAGCATTCGATCGAAGTACTTCGATCGCGAGTAATGGAGGTACTTCGAGGATTTGCTCAGGAAGGGATAGAGTATAGCTACTTAATGGAGCGCTATCCAAGCCGACTACTAGAGAGCTTTAATCAGCCTATACAGCTAGTGATTATAGATGTTCTTGAACTAGACTAGGCTGTGTATTCAACATTAATTACGCAAGGACAAGCAGCAATGGATATAGAATTGGTCTCTCAGGATACCTATTTGAGGTACTATCTATGCAATCGTACCAACTTAGGCGATCTTCTTGTTACGGAAGAGTTGAAAACACTTCTTAAAGAAGTAGGCTGTATTAAAATTTCATCCGCATACATGCATGGTTGGAGCAATCAGCCTAGATGCTTAACGTTCAGAGCTACCAGAAACATGGTAGAAGAGATAGAAAAACGCCTCGTTAACTACAGAGTTCAATATCACTGGATGTACAGCAATAAAACGGTTGCCGATATTACGGAATTACTTGAATCTGATCATGAATTGAGATAAGCTGTACACAGTTAAGAACATGATGCAAAGGAAACCATGAAAAACAAGAGATATTCTCTAGCCTACCTTGAGTCTCTAACTACAATTAGAAAAAGCCAGTGCGATGATTTGAAATTAGAATCCCCGGATCTTCGGGTATGGTTGAGCAGAATGACTATCTCAGATGGTGCTCCTTACAACAATCAAGTAACTGTAGAGATTTACTTTGCTGGACAATGGCAAACGGTTAAAGAGTATCAAGCAAAGTAATAACTACTGAAGGTGTTTACATGTATCTAGGTTCTGCTGATTTAGGAATTGTCGCTAAGGTGATAGTTGATGAGTGGTTTGAAAGGAACCAAACGAACGCGATCGACGATTTAATGAAAATGAATCCTTTACAGACTGCGTATGTTATGACCTGGATCATGGCTGACGAACGGATGACCATCGATGAGGGATATCGATTCAGGCGCAAGCTTATTCCTGTAATGAATATATACGATGATGAAAACATGGGAATGCCTTTTGCGTTGGAGGGTTTGAGAAATGTCTAAGATCTACGTGATGGACATCGCTAGATACAATCAAGGACAACTAAGAGGTACTTGGTTATCGTTAACCTCTGACGTAACACCAAAGAAGCTAAGGACGCAGATCAAGCACTTTCTATCTGAGACCCAGGCAGAAGAATGGACGATCGAAGATCGTGAAGGATTAGCGGGTTATGATGGTAGCGACTTATCCCAAATCTGCGCGATCGTGAATGCGATCGAACAGTATGGGGAGGAAGAGATTAAAGGTTTTCTAATAGAGTTTGGGGAGGATGCAGATCTGTCCGAGTTTAACGATCGATATTTAGGGCTTTATGGTTCTGTAGAAAACTACTGTCAGGAAGCTGTACAACTTCCTGATGAAATCCTAAATACTGGCTTTTTTGATGGCAGGCTAGAATTTTATATTGACTGGGAATCTATTGCAGAAGATGCCCAAGTTAACTGGATCTCTTGCTACAAGACAAAGGAAGGCTATCACATCTACAGTAAGCGAGGATAGTACAATGACAAATCGATTTATAATCCTTTTGGATAATCAGAAGGACTTGCGTAAGCACTGCTTAGAGATTGCATCTGAAACAAGTGATCTTGATGTTTTGAAAGAGCGGTTTGAGGCATGGTATTTAGACTTTTGTGATACCGTCCAGCAGAGAAGAGAAGCGGGTGAGTATCTAGCGATCGGCTTACTATCTGCGATCGCGTGTGACATTGATTGGTATGCGGTAGCTTCTCGCTACCGAAGGTTATTTGAAGAGTCTTCTGTTTCCGGTTCCAGAGAACATGAAAACCCTTTAGGCTAAGGACAAGGAAAAAGTTATCGAGTTGCGAAAAAAGGTAGAGATAGATGACTGATTTGTATAGAGAAGGTTTGAAGTATATCGGAAGAGATAAGATATCCGATCAAATGATCCTAAGAGAGGTGATAAGAACTGATAGAACATGCTCTTGGTGCGGGAACAACTACAAGGGTAGGCTGTTCGCCTACTATGAGGAAACTAACGGATCTGGAAGAAGCCGGATAAAAGGAGATTTTTGTAACGTTGACTGTATGAGAACGTACCATACAAGATGATCAGCGTATGAGGTGCGAAGTACAAGATTTTCGGATCGCTTAAAAACAATACAAAAGGGATGCTATGAGCAGCGGAGTTAATTCGAATCTAAACGCCAACAGCCTTGCAAGAGAATGTCTATCCGATTTGCTGGATGAAGCGATCGCCTACTGGATAGAAGTAGGTGAGATCACAGATGGAGGTGACGGATCTCTAGGAGGGTTGGTTTCAACGTGGCTATTTGAGCTAGATAACTACACAGAGTACAATTTCAATCAATTTGACGTGGTACTTAGGCGCTACCCTTGTCCGTTGCTTGATATCTCTATAGACATTAGAAACGCCCAAGACGTTAAAACTCTTGTTTCTACTGCAACATCTCAGATTCTACACTCTGCTGTTCATTCAGCATGGAAAAAGCTGATTAGTGATCTAGAAGGTATGGTAGACATAGGCGAAGAAAAGCTTGATGAATGGAAGATCGAGAAGAACATAAACTCAGGTAGATCTAAGGAAATTCTGAAGAAAATAGTTGGTGTGTATCTAGGAATTAATTAAGGGGATTCAATGACTACTCTAACAATCCAAATCAAGTTAGATAATGAAGCATTTGACGCTACAGGCGCAGAAGTAGCACGGATATTAAGGAAGTATTCAGATCGAATAGAGGATACATCCAATCCAGAAGATTTACAGCAAGAAAAGATTCTGGACTACAACGGTAATCCAGTTGGCGCAGCAACGATCGCAGATTAAAAAGGGATTTACATGAACGCACACCTGGCAAAAATCAGAGAGATTCTAGAAGATCTAGCCGACTCTTTAGACGATGCATCTGCCATGAAGGTTAAAGCTGTCGATGCTGCTGATCTTTTAGACGAGCATCTTAAATGGATGAATTTAGATCCTGAGCAGCATCCTAATCTAATCAACACAGAGCTAGGGAATATACAAGGGGATTCTTATAGTGTGGAATGCTATGTGATTTATTCAAACGGTAATTCATATAGTGTTCAAGATGCTGTGTTCAAGTACATATCTACTGAGATTCCTAATGACTTTATTTCTGCTCTTGCTGTAAAAGCAGTGAAACAAGACCTAGATCGCGCAGAGGTTGATTGTTTCGATGTAGGGGTGTACGCAGTTACAGAACAGTAGATGGACCGTAGAGCTATATAAAAAGGAGTTACTTTGCCAAATATCACTTTGCTACAGCTTTTCGCGTCTAAGCTTGAGCAACTTAGACGGATTCAACGCGAGATGAGCAGGTTAAATCCTAACTCTGATGAGTTTGAGTCTAGAAAGGTATTTGCTTCTAACGTGGAAATATTTCTCAGTCAGTTAGCCGATCGGCATCTGCCGCAAGGTTCCGGGTTCGATAACGGAACCAAGATTGATATCGATCGATCGATATCTGCCGATCAAGTGGATGGACGTAAATACCGTAAAGAGCGGCTAGTGTTTACAACATCATTCCACCACATGAACGAGTGGGGTGAATACGATGGATGGACTGATCATGATGTGTTTATTCACCCGTCCTTCAAGGGATTCGAGGTTAGTGTTAGAGGTAGAAACAGGAATGACATCAAAACGTATGTTGCTGAAGACTTCGATCGATGTCTTTCTGTAGTGGTCGATCGAGATGGTAACGAGATCCAAGAAAAAACAGTAGAAAACACGGTGAGCGTATGATTGCTAGAACTGTTTACGAGGGTATAATTGTTTGGCAGATCGGCTCAGCCGATCATCCTTTTCATTATCTAGAGCTTACCCAAGATCCTGAAATCGTGCTGTCTACAAATATTCACGATCCGACTGAGGATATACGTGCCTGGTGTGAAGCATCTATTACCGCAACCTTTTCTGATTCGTTTATGCAGACAGTAGCTTGCATTAACCCTCGACGCATCAGCTTAGACTCTAAACCGACTTGGGATAAGCGGAGGTTAGTTGATATCTACTCTGAGATGTTAAACATCAAACAAAATAAGGTTGATAGGATTGATCAATCCCTGCGACTACAAACCAAGAAAGAGGCGGACAAGGCTAGATTGCTGCAAGAATTCAAGGACTGGATTGATCGTAAGGAAGCAGAAGTACGATCAAAAACGCTCGAAAAGCTGAATCAGTTTATTCAAGTAGTCAACGCTGATTTTGTTAAAGCGCTTGAACAGACGATTATTTCTCGTGATTGGGACTGGGATGATCCTGACATCAGCAGCAAGCTTGCTGCTGAACAGTCCTTAAAGTTGCGATTAAAAGAAGCGGAAATGGAAACCGCTACCGCAATGGGAAAGGCAGTTTTGCAAGAAACCTCCGCGTGGGACATGCCTGACGCTGTTCGAGAAGGAGTTGAAAAGAAGTGCAATGATGCAAGAGGATTTCTAAAGGGGTTTCCTTTCAGCTAAAACGTTACAGAAACATTAATTCAGGAGAAACTGATATGCTTGATTTTCCGTTCTGCTGGGTTAGAAGGTCAGATGGAATGCTTTGTGCGTCTTGGAAAGTAGACGGGTTTAAGATCGAAGCTGAAACGATCGTGGATGATTGTCCAGAGCTTGGATATCTGGGAGAGATAGTTGACTACCAAGACAACAGAACGATCGCAACAAGCGAAGAAGGTGCATATTTTCTACCTCTTCGCGACTATGAAGCAGAGCTGAAAGATAAATACCCTGAAAAAGAAGCTAAAAGACTCGCGATCAACTATTCGTTTGAGGACGGGAAACGATTCTTATCTCACGGGAAAACCTGGGACCAGCTTTTTCTAGTAGTCAGAGTGCTTTGCGAAGACGTTCAGCTTTCCTTTAACTCTATGGGAGGAATGGAAAGCGATTCAGAAGAAAGTTATTTTTCTAAATGTGCTTTAGAGTTAGCTCAGGATGCGATTGAGGAAGCTAAGCAAAAAGCAGAGCAAATACAGCTTAGACATCTATCTAGAAAAGCCTCTGTGATCGAATTTGCACTAAGATACGCCTTATCAAATATTGGTGACATTGAGGACTGTTGCGAAGACGTAGAAGGGAGTAGAAGCTATCCGGGATCTATAGGTACGTCCGAAGATTTAGCTCAAGAGATAGAGTCAGTCCTTTCTAGTTTTGCTAACCATGATTAAAACACTGGTATTCAGATCTTCTGATGAAAGATCGGTCAACTTTTCCACAGGCAACGACCACGATATCATCAACATTATGCACAAAGGAGTCAGATTCTCAGCCTATAAACACTCTTTGTCAGATAATTGGACGATCGATTGTCCTGGATTTAATAGGGTAGGTCTAGATAGATTTGAGATCTACGCTCACGCAGTATCTATGCTCTATATAATCCTAAACGGATGGGATGATTTTCTAGAAAATACTGCCGCGTTTCTAGAGCCTTATGATTTTCGACTTGAGGAGGATCGATCGGAGTGATGGCGGAGTACGGTGATTTTCAATTGGTAGAGGATGTTTAGCTTAAACGGCTAGTTGATGAGTATTACAGGAGTTAATTATGCCTAGAATCAGAGTTCCAGTTCACTATGAAGTTCTTCGAGTCATAGAAGTCGAATATCAAGAAGGTGACTCAATCGAAGATATTGAGAAGAAGGCTATTCGCCAACTCCCTTTGCAAGAGTCAGAGGGAATATCTGTGGATTCTGAAGAGGTTATATGGGAGTTTATTACCTCAGAGAACCTAAATAACCCAGAGGCAAAAGTCTCTTTCCCGGAATTATTTTTAGAGGAGGGTTTTTCAAATGAGTAACATGGATAACTATAAGCACATGACAAATGAGGACTTCGATCGAATTCTCGAAGATCTTGTTAGCAAGATGTCTGCCAGGGAAATTCTTGCGATCGGAGATGTGAATACAATTCTAGGAGAAGAGTTGAATAACGCAGTTCTCGATAAGTGGTCAGAGGAGCATCCGATCGACTTCGAAGAAACAGCGATCGCTATGGCAGATTCTTTGCTGGGGTATGCTTATGCGTCTTGTGACGATATATCTATGCTTCTATGCATAAATAAAGACAACTACCCTAATGAGTTCGATGAGATTTTCGGGGACGCATCTGACGAAGTTCGAGGGATTCATTTTGTAGATATTGGTCAGGCGTATTGCCTTCAGTTTGGGGCTGTCGAGTCGGACGAATTTGAGGCTGCGGAATGTATTCTGGTAGAAAGAGCGATCGAGCTTATTAAGATAGAAATTAAACGTCCCGTCTTAGATGAGTGGCAAAAACATGTAGAAGGAACTAACCAGGGGTGATAGAAATGGTAACTGCAAAGCTATTTGGGGATTTCGACTCCGACCGTTTTGGTGAAGCTCAGTCGGGTACTGTGGATACTGCATGGAAACAATTTAAGCTAGCTGTGAGGGAGAATGACTAAGCTTACTCTTTCTAATAAAGAACGTTGGTTCAAGTCTGTAATTCGAGAGGATGTTGAATATGAGTACGGAAACTCATTGACCTTTGAGGATGTCAAGGCGATCGCTTTCTCTTACGGAATGATTGCAGTTAGATGTGATGATCGCGATCGATCGTTTCGAATCACCTACATCCAACCTTCTATGCAAGACGCAGTAGCGGTCTTGCAAGAGTATCAAATCGCCTCTCAGCTTATTGCATGGCTACAAGAAAATGAGGTTGATATCTCCTCGGTAGATAGCACGGAATTGGCGATACAGTATTCCACGATGGCATCGGGAAGAGGTGCGTCAGCAGTGCAGTTTCTAAGAGAGTTTCTGCATGAGTAGGTTTCCTGTTCCGTCTGTATCAAAAGACGGACAAAAGAGAATAAGTCTCAAAGTTGAGTTTCGGGTAGATCTTCTTACGATCCAACAAGCTATCCTACTTATGTTCCTAGGTTACTGTGAAAGCAGTAATAACTTTGTCGGAAGATGGGTCGATATCGAAGAACTGTCATTAGATCAGATAGAGGATGCTTTATCCGGCTTCTCGTCCGGTATATTAGCTTCGGATGTAATGACCCACTTGAAGACGTTATATCATGACCGAGGTACAGGCTGGTGGTCTCTTAAGGAAGACTGGGATAAAGGAATGACTACCGACAATATTCAGGCAGTGGATCATGGAATTGAGTCGATTACCTCAAGACTATTTGGGAAGTACTTTACATGACCTGGAAACTACCTCAAGTCAAGCAGTGCGCTTCCTGTCCCTGGAAGCAAGGAAGTAAACTATCTGATATTCCGAACTATAGTTCGGAGTTACATCAAAATCTAGTAGACACGATCGCGGTTCCAGGAGAGTTAAATCTAGATGAACCCTTAAAAATTATGGCTTGCCACCATTCTACTGAAGGAGACGATCGACACTGTATTGGATGGCTCCATAATCAGCAAGGGATCGGAAACAATATTGGAGTGAGACTGCGCCTTCGATTTTGCGAGAATATCGATCAGGTTGAACTGGATGGACCTCAAAAAGAGACTTTCGAGGAGACATTTGAATGAGCTGTTTTGTCGTTTCGGATGAGCATATCAACGCGATCTGCAACTATATTTTGCACCTAGAGACTTCTATTATCCGATCGGATTTCAGCGAAGAGGACGCAAGAAAATTGGGTCAGGATTTTTGGGACCAGAATCAAAAATCCTGTGCGGATCGGTACGGGGAGGTTGTCTCAGAACAATACAGATTCCGAAAATCTCCTATTGTTTCTGCGATTCAGTTCATCAAATTAATGCACTGCTTGATTTACCAGTCCGCTGAATCTAAGGATTGGGATAAATCCGGTCTTCATCACACTGGATTAGAGTATATCGATTTAGCGGTTAGGCAGTTAACAGAGTACGAAGAGGCTGATTGGTTTGTCTGAAGTGTGTTTGATAAAGTAATCAGTCAGATATATCAATAAGGAGTTACTAACGTGGCGATCGGAAAAACAATGACTACACCAGCAGTTGTATCCATTAACGACGAAAAAGCGTATCACAAAGTAGTTGATATTTGGGAAGAGATCGGAGGAAGCAGATTTTCTGAAGGAACCTCAATCAGTCAAGCGCTTAACTTGAAATGTCCTTGGGAAGTCGTATCGGAACCTATCAAGGTTCCGATCGGATCACGCACTGTTTACGAAAAGCGCGGACAAGCCTATATTCCTAGCGTAATCCCTATCTATGGGGAAGATGATAACTATATTAGATTGTGTAGATCGGACAACCAATCCACGCTAGGGGTTGTAACCCCTAGTTACAACCCAATATCCAACAAAGAGTCTTTTGAGTACCTTAATCGACTTGTCGATACAGGCTTACTGCGTGTAGAGGCTATGGCTCTCATGGATGGAGGAGCAAAAGTATTCATGGAACTTCGAATGAAGGATACTTGTGTTTCTATTGGTCCTGACGAACTAGATCAACTAGAACTGCGGTTTATCGCATCCACATCGCACGACACATCCATCGGATGGTCTCTTCAGGCAGCAGTTTATAGCAAGAAGACTCGATCGTACCTTTCGACAGAGCGGAAGATTGCATTTAAGCACACGGTAAACGTGTCGATCGATCCTCTAGATATCGATCGCTTCTTAGTCAAGTCAAAACAAGACTATACGGAGTTTGTTGCTTTATGTACCAAGCTAACGAGCCTGGAAATGAATCTGGGACAGTTTCATGACGTGCTGTGCCTCATATACCCGAAAAGGGTGGTGAAAGGATCGCTCCATAACTGGAAAGGAGGATGGAGTGCGCTCTCCTCTATCTTTGATGGAGGAGTGAGCCTGTCTAACATGCCACATACCGCATACCGAGGGTTTCTTGCGGTTGGGATCTACCACAGCCAGATCGTAGGAGGTACAACAAGACCCGAACATTTTGCAGCGAGGTTCTTTTCAGTCATCTGTAAAGAAGGTGCAAAATTCTTGACTCGATCGGAGTCCGCTTTCCTATCGCTGATTAAATAAAAGGAGTAATATCATGAGCAGTTCCAGAAAGAAGCCAAAGCCTAAAGACGATCGTGAAGAAATTGACGAGGTAGAAGAATGGGTGATGGCGATCGGATTTGCGGGATACATCGTACTCCGCATTGCGGAGAAGCTTCTAACCAAAGGACGCTAGAACATGAACGAACATGAAGTCGTTAATCTATGGCGCAGAGAGTTTTCTTCGTTAGTTAACCTTGTTGAGGACAGCTTATTTATTGAGCTGCGTACTGACGATTGGAATGACATATCAATCGATCAAATTCGTCATCGCCTAACGGACGACGAGAAGCTTAAACTTAGCAAGTTAAGTCGATTTATGGACTGGGGCAGCATCGATAATGGATACGATTTCCGGCGAGAAGTTCAGAATGCACTAGAATCTAATCAATAGGCTTCCCTGGGTAAGACGCTCAAGACATCTTGAGCGTCTTACTTTAGGATGCAAGTATCGACCGATTAGCAACCTTTCAGCAAAGTATAAGAAGTGGAGACGTTATGCAAGTCTTTGTCGTTTGCGAGGGAAATGCATTTTCAATTGAGGATTCACCAGGCTGGTTAAATCAGGATAACTGGATGTGCGACTGGATCTTTGTTGGAGCATTTTCAGGGTTAGAGGCTGTTGCTGTAGCAGCAGCAGTAGATAAGGCAAGTGCTAGTAGACATGGACGAATCTATACAAAGGTTCTAGCAATCCAAGAAAAAAGACAAAAACTTCTAAGCAAGGAAGTTATGCCTCCAGCAAGTATTTACGCAACCCAAGGTGGTGGTATGAATTCCGAAAATCTACAGTTTAATCAAGGCTGGGTAAAAATATGATCGAATCACTACGAGCGTCGATCGAAGCACTCCAGGAAGAAGATTTTTCAGGTTCTTGGGGAGGATGGAAAACCGATATATACCTTAATCCAGAAGATGGAACAGTCTATTGTTTTCTAGATATCGGTCAAGGCATTCCGCAAGAATCCCACAACGGAATAGACAAGCGGATTCTTACCGTTTATCCTTCAGCGATCGCACAGTCTGTCTATAGCTGGGTAGTATCTATTGAAGATACATTAGAAGCGATGCTGAAAGAGTACCTTGGCTCTGAGTTTGATGGACATAACCCTATCGGGAGATGGTCGAGTAAAGGAATAGAGCTTCTTGATTACGTCCGTAGCCAAGATACAGATACCATCGCCTCGTGGTGGGATGCTGAAGATTGGTTTGACCCGGACGATCTTAAACCGCTTTGGATCGAAGGAAAAACAGCCGAAGAGATTATCGATCAACACGGATGCGGAGATGTTTTTAATGGAATGGTCGATAGAGATGAAGCGATCGCATGGCTGGACGATCGAATCGAAGAATGGAAGAAGGAACCTTCCGGTGGAGGCAACTGAGTCTTGACTAGCCGCAGTTCTGCTGCATTCTTAATTCGTGAATAATCCCGTAAACGGGACTGGCAAACTGTATAGCCAGTAAGGAAAACTAATGGTAACTTACCAAGAAATTAAGACAAAGTTCTGCGACGTGATGAGTAACGGACGATCGTTCGAGGAGTGCATCGCTTCGATTGCAGCTTTATTAAACGATTTGCCAAACGCAGAAAACTTCCAGATCATGTTCGATGCGATGCATTTCGTTTGGACAGAAACTCATGAGAGTGTCGATATAGATGAGCTGGATCGGATGTCATTGAAGTATTCCAGGTTCGGGGAGTATCAGGAAGCAGAGATTCAGAGTCAGAAAGACAGTGCTGAAGAATGGAGGAAATCTTTAGAAGAATCTGGGGTATCCCCAGAGAAGGCGCTAGGACTTGCTAGGCTTGATTGCGAACTGGAAGTCGCAACCCAGAACAGATCTACTGCAATCGGATCAAGCAAAAGCGCGATCGCAATTCCTCAAGAACTTGTAAATCTGTATCGGGTATTCTATCGAGCTGAAAAACGCCATAACCCGGAACGGACAAACGCGTTGAAACCATTACTTCTCGCTCAAGAGATAATCCGATCCAGCCGATCGACTGGCGAGGAGCTTTCTCAGGAAATTACAGGTCGAATCTCAGCTCGGATGAGACAGACCCGATCTAATAATGCCAAGGGAAGGCGGGTGATTTGGAACCAAGTCGAAGAGATTGCTGCTATCAAACGGTTCTCGGATTTTGTTGTCTACGTCCTATTAGAGCAGAAATTTAACGGCGACAAATCAGAATTCTCTTCAAAGAGTGTGTCGATAATTTTCGACGCTTGCTTTTTTGTTTACGTCTTAGAACAAGACAAGGAAAATCAACTAAAGTAATGAAGTGTTGAGATTACCCGCCTCGATCGAGAGGAGTATGTAAAGCATGAATTTATTCAATGTAGGATTCTGTTCTAACGTATGCCTAGTTTTTCTAGCTCTGATTTGTTTTCTCCTCGTTTCTCAGAAGCGCTTCAGTTTATTTGCGTGGTTCATCTGAAACAGCTTCGGAAACATACGGAAGTGCCATATATATCGCATCTAATGTCTGTATCTGCATTAGTTCTTGAAATGAAAGGGGACGAGGAACAGGCGATCGCAGCTCTGCTGCATGATGCTCCTGAAGATGTGGGTGTGTCCTTCATGGAGATTCAAAAGCTATTTGGTGAGAGGGTCGCTGCTATCGTATGGCACTGCACCGATCTACACAAGCGATCGGAATCCACTTATTACGGACACATACTGTCATACGAGTCACCTGATTGGCGACTTGTAAAGTTCGCAGACAGTCTACATAACGCGAGAGCTTGCGTAGTAGATGCAAGCTATCTGGATACCCGTTTTTTGAGGGAGCAGCTATACAAATATAAGATCGTTGAAGGACTTGCCTCTAAAGCGGTCCCTCAAAACTTTCTGATCCAGTTTGTATCGGCGATCGATTCGCTAGATCGCATTCTTAAGGAAAGAGAAGAATGATCTCTAAAGACATAGAAACAGTGGTTTTATGCATCTTCCTGCTTGAGATCGATCGCTTCAAGTACATCCTCTAGAATCTGCTTAGTATATCGCTCAATTAAGGCAGGGTTATCCGCACTATCCTGAGCGATATATTTTGTCGCTTGGATAACCTTAAGTTGAAATCTCACATACTTTTCTATCTCGGTCAGCTCTTGGAGATCGAAACTGCTTAGTCCACTCATTTTACCGATCCATTGTAAACACTATTAAATAAATCATACCTAGCATTACGAGTCCATAAATGGTGGGGAGATCTCCTTCCATTATCCTTATAATCAGACCTGATATTACGCAGGCGATAAAAAATACACCAAGCCACATAGTAAGAGCCGTATAGAACAATGGGATAATACCATAATGATATAACAATTATCCACGTTCTTTTCTGTAGAAAATAGGTAGACTAATTATTGGGAACGCAATAAGGTACTTCGGTGCCGAAACCCTCTGTACACACAGAGGGTTTTCGTGTATTATGGCTAACGCGATCGCATCTCACCCGTGATAGCTGCGTCAGGGTAATCATGACTCCGAGGCTCTTAGAATCCCAAGGACGGGGTGCTGTAAGAGGTGCAGCGATAGTACAGAGGTGCGATCGCGTTTATAGGTCTAGGAGATTAGAATGATGGGCGATATATTAAGATGTCCTGACTGCGGTACAGAATTAATGTTTTTGCTTGACCCGAACAACCCAGAAACAGATCCTGAACCTGTCCCTGGTATTCCCACTATATGCGGCGTCTGTGCCTCGTTTATTTGTCTTAATGACAACGGATCATACGTATCTCTAGACAAGTCGGAGATAGTCCAGATGTTCCTATTTTCCCGTCAGAAGTTTGACTCTTTAATGTATTGCAGGTCCGTTGTTTGTAAGATACGAGGTATCGATCCTGACCGATTGTTATCTATAGCTTCGATTGAAGAAACCCTGAAGAAAAATACATGAAAACCCCCAATCAAATCTTTGAAAATTTGACGACGGAAGAAGTTGCTCTATTATTTCATTCGCTAAGAGCGGTTTTGGAATTAGATAGCGTTGACCACGTAAACGATTACATGAACAAACTCCCTGAAAAAATCAAGGAGGCAGCAGTTGACATGATGAAATGGAAGATG
Source organism: Chroococcidiopsis sp. (assembly GCF_051657925.1). NCBI lineage: Bacteria > Bacillati > Cyanobacteriota > Cyanophyceae > Chroococcidiopsidales > Chroococcidiopsidaceae > Chroococcidiopsis > Chroococcidiopsis sp. Next base: position 81,345 of record NZ_JBOFLP010000155.1, on the reverse strand, counting down.
CACGAAGAAGCACTAGAAAATCCTCGAACAGAAAGCAGCTTCAAAAAGACGTAATTCGAGATTCTACGTTGGTTATCCTAGCTGCGATGCTCCGATCGGAGTATGAGCCTAGATTAGGGATTGTGAAACGTGCGTTTGATTATGCAAAAGAATTAGACGTTCTACTGGAAGACGATCACAAAACTCACGGTATGAACTAGTCGCATGAATAAGAAATACTGGTTGCCTGTGGTATGCGGTTTTCTATCTGTATCGGTTCTTTTGTTTATCTATGGCAGATGGCAGGCATGGTATCCGATAGTATTTGTGTTTGTTGCGCTTCTTACTTATTTCAAAACTAGGTAGGTAACTACATGGATTGGGGTTTTATTTCTTTGGTTATTAAAATAGTACTGTCTTCGATTGCAGGAGCCGCAGGAGTGAGATTGCTGCTAGAAGGAAACCCTGTAGGGGTTTTAGTCTGCATTGCTAGCTTAATAACCTTATCTGCGGCGTACAAATTTTATCTAAAGATGTGTGACTTAAGAAGATGAGCAGTAGAAAAAATAGAAACACACCTAGACGCAGTAAGGGTTATGACATCCCTGAATCAAAATGTCCTAACTGCAACAATGGGATAGATGCTGCATTTAGTCCCGGAAGCCCAAACATAAAACCTATCCCCGGAGGTGTTTCTATGTGTGGTTACTGCGGGACGGTACTTCAATTTCAAGCGAACATGACAGTAGAGAAGGTCGATCCTGCTGGCATCGCTAAACTCTGTTTTCAACACCCTGATCTATACCAGAAGCTTGTCGAGTATAGGAGAGCTATCGAAAAAACAAGAAATATTTTTATAAGGAAAGCAGAACTTAACTAATGATATTTACCTCTACAGAACCCAACATTAATGTGGATCTTCTGAACTGGCGATCGGAAACAGGCAGATTCGAGCTTGGGATGCGATCCGTTATTTATGGAATTAGAGTTGTACTGTCTTATCCAAAAGGATATGGGTATGAGGTAAATTATTGCGTTGGGTTAAACGGAACGTATATAGTTCTAGTGTTTGAGGCAGTACGTCAGGTACTGCTGGAGTTTGATGAACAGTGTGATGTTTGTGATATTCGTAGAAAATTTCCTGTTCAAACAATAAAGCCGATGAATAATGATCCGGTTTGTTTTCAGCATCTTTTGCAGAAAGGAGCTGCCTCTTTAGAAAAGAACCCGGATCAAGAGCTTGAGTCTATCGACTGGAAGAAAAATTTCGAGGTGATGGAGGAACGCTTCCAGAGTAGATTTACTAGAAAGGAAGCGTTCCGTAAAGAACAGCAGGTTAACCAGCAGATTGATGTGCTTTAGCCAGTAATGCTGCTTGAGAGCAGAGCTTAAAACACTCTGCTCTGACATAATCAGTCGATCGAACCTCTGGCTTTGCCGAGGTGTCTTCAGTATCCCAATACTGTCTTATTATTCTCGAAGAGAAGTGCAGGTAATGCTTGTAGAGGTTATTGTCAAAAGGTAGCGTCTCGTCCGGCAGATCAAAACAATGATTGCAGTCAAACCCGATCCACCGTTCTAAATTGTAATCATTCTTATGCTTAGGTGCGCCTGCGTTGCTGTAGGTTATACCACCATGAACAGAGAATATACCCGACAACTCCGAAAAGCTGTACCCAAACACAGGGTGCCCGAAAGGAAGCATTATATATCCGCATCGAGTTCCGAATCCTGTATGCAAGATTTTGTATACCGTTCCCTTATGTTCTCCCGATTCAAGAATAAGGTCAGGTCTGGTTTTTTCGGTAGGATGAACCATATTATCTCTCCGAGCAGTCTCTAATTACGTCAAGAAGTTGATCGTCTGTCGCATCAGACAATAGCTGCTTTATTCTACAGACTTCCCAATCCTTTTCTATCTGCATTCCTTCCGCTCCATCTGATATGCAGAAAACAGACCTAGACATACCCCAAGTAGAACTAGGATATCTCCCAGCACGTTAAAGACTGCGATCGAAGACAGGCTCAATAGCCCTCCCGTAAGCAGCGCAACAAGCGCGATCACCCACTTGATTCGAACTAATTTGTCCATATACAACCCCCAAACAGCCCAAGGAGAACATTTGATAAATGTTCTCCTTACACAATAACTTAACCTAACAGTGGTTCAGTCTAATGGGGAGGTGAATTTCATGATTCTTCCCATGTAGTACTTTTCAATGACTGCGGCTGAATTTCCCATCGCGTAGGCGATGTGATTTAGAGAGACACCTTCCTCTACCATTCGCGTGATGGCAGTATGCCTCAAATTGTATGGAGGTCTGTATCGTTCCATGATCCCTTGCGATAGAAGACTTTCAGTTATCCCGATATAGTGCCTTCCGTGAGGATTACCTTCTGGATGGTAGCCTTTCCAAACACGCTGAACAAATTGATTTTGGCGGATATACCCCCCTTTCTTTGCCTTAAATATTACATAATCGTCTGAGGCTCTGAGAGGCACTATATCTGTCAGCAGTTCTTTTAAGGATTGATTTACTTGAAATCTTCTGCTTCCGTGATTTTTCGTGTCTTTCTCTATCCCTACCCTTGTCGAATATGATCTGCGGAAAATAATTTGGGTAAACCCTCTTAAAATATCTTCCTTTTTCAATCCGATCGCTTCGGAAGGTCTACATCCGGTTAAGTTCAGGAATCTAATGAACGGGTAAAAGTGGTTATGTTCCTCGTGGAATTCAAATGCCTTTTCGATACCTATTCTTTCAGCGTCGGAAAACGGATCTATCTCCGAATCTTCTTCTCCTGGAATTCGTATCTTTGCCTTAATTTTTTCTGCCATTCCTTTATACGGATTGCGATGGATCATTCCTTCTTCCATCGCCCAGTCACAACAAGCACTTAACTGCGTAATGACTCGTCTAGCCTGACCTAAAGACAAATTTTCAATCAAGTAGTCTCGATGTGCGATCGCATCTTCAGGGTGGAAAGTAGGAAGCTGCTTAATATGATTCGGGAACTTAGTTTCGTACTCCATTTTGTAAGTAGTCCCGGCAACCTGCCGCTTTCTACTAAGTGCATAATCTGTCCAAAGTTGCCTTAAATCCAAAGCAGAGGAGATATTTTTGTTGAGGAAGATTCTAGGATTAAGAGCGTTTTTATAACGCGTCAGAGACAGGTCGAAACACCCTGTTCTAAGATCTTCCGTCATCGATAACGCTAAAGTTTCTGCCTTGAATTTATTATCTCGGCTATCATCCATTCCTGTATAGATATATCGCTCTACACCTTTATCCATTAAATACCGAGGAAGCCGAAGTCTAATTTTTCCTCGATTAACTTCGACCCCAACCTCACCATAGGAAAGACGTGCCATATTGCTTCCCGCAAACATATCAGGACTCCCTTACGATAATTTGTTTTTCAGGCATACGCAAATATCTCAAACCTAAGAAGATTTGAGAACGCTGGAAGGCTTGCAAATAGGCGGACTTTTACACGCTCCACTTACGAGCCAGTTGCACTCCACTTGGGAGATCCTTCAAAGATTTCGGCAAATCCGATGGCTGAAACCCTTAAAGAAAGTGCCAGGAAGGGGAATCGAACCCCTGCGGGAGGATTTTCAGTCCTCTGCTCTACCAACTGAGCTATCCCGGCTCACCTGCCTTCCAAGCGGCTCTCACCTCGAATAAATGCCAATTTACGAGCCACTTACGAGCCACTTGATTTATGAAGGCAGGTGCATCCTCACCAGAACGCTATAAATCGCAGGAGATCTTCAAATCCTCGTGTCACGAGTTCAAGTCTCGTTCCTGGCATTTGACTCAAGACACACGGATCGTCAACACAATGTTTTATCGTGTCTGTATATTTTTATTTCTAAAATGAAGAACTGGCTTAAACCGTGTATCTGAACGCAGGAAGCGAAGGAAGTACTTACTTCCTCTTTTATTTCTCTTGGGTTATACTTTCGTAGTCCGTCTTAATGCCTAAAATATGCAGAGATTTATAGCAGACGGGGCAGCAGGGAAGAAATGGTTTAACGGAGTCGTATATTTCTTTGAATTCGAATCAGAAGGACGACATTATATAAGTGCATCTCGATCGGACTGCTTCGAAACCTCGATCGCGATTGAACTCATCCCCGGACAAGAACTAAACCAAATTCGAGAACTGGAAGAATTGATAATTTCTGATTGACAAATTCAACGCACGTAGGCACAATGATACCTGCTCCGATATTTAAGGATCAGGGTTGATGCGGGAAGAACTTTTAGAAATTAGACCGATCGCGGACTGTCTTCTATTGATATACGAAGATATTATCGAATGTCATTTTGCGACTTCCGTAAAAGATGATTTGCGAAAGGAGTTTGAGGAAGTCAAAGAACTGTTTCTATATAAGATTAGCCTTCACTCAAAAGGGATCTATGAAATAGAGGTGTCTCCTTTAATAAGCACTGTTGAAGCTGCTGTATCTATTGCCTCTGTTCTAGAGACATATGACATGCAGGTAGTGATTTATGACAGAAAAAGCAAGGAGACAATCCACTTTGAAACTGATCAAACGAAAATACCTTCTGATGAAGATCCTTTTAGAAATTACGCTAGAATCATATACGAAAAGTTTTTGGGATCTGAGGTTTTCTACAGATATCTAAACCTGCCTTTTTCTGAGGGGATCTCCTATCGACCAGTTCCAGAAAACAGGTTAATAGAAGAGGCGATCGAATATGCTTGTGTATCTATCCGGGATTTGATGGTAAAAGCAGCAGAAGAAGAGATAGTATACGAAGGAAAAAATACTGAAGAAAAAATACCGTTGGATGATTTTAGTCTTGAAACAGTAGAAGATGCATACCTACTTCTAAGAGCTATATATAGAACATCGACACTGATAGCCTTAAATCATCCTGTATGCAACGACTCTAGGTCGGTGCTGTTTTCGGCGGTATACGAAACTCCAAAATTAGAAAGCTTTTCTGAAAGTGTTGACGATCTCATTTCTATATCGGATGCGGTAGATCCCGAAGATCTTGCAAAGGCGTTAAAACGATTAAGAGATCTTGTAGCTTACCTGCTTATAGATAAAAGCAATAGATCGGACGAAGAGGTGCTGATTTTAGATAAGATAGAGACCTATACCAAGACTGCTGGACTTCTTCTAAAGCGAATAGGTACAGACTTAGAATGAGAAATAAATAATAAAAATAGTGGTGAAATCTATGCAGTTGAAGCATTGATGAAAAGAGGGACGAAGTGGTTCTGAGACCTCGACGGAGGATGTCCGATCGCTAAAAGAGGTAAATCTGCTAAAGACGTATCGAATCTAATTCAAGAAAGTTTATGGATATAGATAGACTTCGAAAACTAGCGGAAGCAGGATGGGCTGTAGGAGATGCGACCGATTTTCTAGAGTGCTCACCTGAAGACATAGGAATAACGATAGAAGATGTGCTGTATCCTCCTGGGGTACAAATACAGTCTGATGGGAATACTGTGTGGGTTCATCAGGGAGGAGAAACGATCGCACGGTTCGGAGCTAGAGGCATAGATATCCATAACACTGTAAAGGATGTTATCGATGGAAAAAGGGAGTGTTTATTTTGCGCACATGGACCTACAAACAGAGAAGATTGGGTAACATTCATCGTAAAAACATACGAAACGTTCGGGGTAGTCATTGGATGGAAGCATACCCCAAAGAGATTCTTAAAAGAGGACGAAATAATGAATAACTTCGTTACGTTGCAGACAATGCTAGCGGGAGATGCTTCCGCCTTCTACTTGCAGCGATTCATGGAAGATATAGAGTAGCTAATTCAAGAATGGAGAAACATAGAAAGGTACGGATCGGAAACTAATTCCGAAAGATATGCGCGCCAGGCTTGTGCTGACGCTTTAGAGAAATTGCTCGGAAAATAAAAAATGAGTAAACCCATTATAAACACAGGCGCACTTCTTATAGTTGCTTTTGGAAGCAGCGCATGGGGAGACGTGAGCAATTCCCATGTTATTAGACTTGGCGGGATTCTGATGATGGCGATCGGATGCTATATATATATATATATCCAACGCTATAGTAGCAAACGCCTTGAGAAAACCAGATAGCGTCGATAGGTGATTTATCAGGATTAACTATGGATCTTTCACAACTTGAGATTGAGATACAAGACACAATTAAACAGGCGGAGGACCAAACCAAGGAGTTTGAGCGAAGTCAAAAACGTAAGGGTTTAATCGAGCAACACGAAAAACAACTGCTCTCAAAAGTAGCGCCGATTCATCGAACGGTTTCACAAGCCTTAGTAAAGTTCGAGGCGCAAGGAACTCAGAACCCTGCGATCGTTAAACTTGTTGATCGGTTGAGAAGTCAGAAGAGTCTACTAGAAGAGAAGATTAGAAAAATCCCGCAAGAAGCTGAGCTGTTGGTTGACGAGCAGATGCAATTCGAACAGCAGCAGGAAATTAAACGCTTAAAAGATATTGAGCTAGAAAATCAGAGGCGGGAGCTTAAGCAAGATATCCTGGAGGAAATTGGTCAGCAACGATGCTTTTTCGAAGCAACCGATCTAGCGATTTATATCCGGGACCGTCTTAAGGAGCTATCTGAGATTAACGCGGTAGACGAGATCGCGATTGCGCTCGTCAACAAAATCAATGAACTGTCTAACAGGGGTCCAGTCGCGAAGCATCGATTGTCCGGGGAGGAGACGATCCGGTTCACGGCACAGTTTGCGCTAAACAACCGTATCCGAGCAATAAGCATTGTTGGCAAGCCTACCGCTCGATCAAGTAAGCCTCAAAAGGAAAACAGCCTTGCGCTAGAGAATCCTTCTCGATCGCTTAGCCATCTCAAAGGAAGGGTTGTGATCGTAGGTGGCGACAGCACGTTGGAATTAGGGGTGCGAGCAAAATTAGGGGACTCTCAAGTTGAGATTTTGCATTGGGCGAACGCATCGGCTAAACAGTCTCAAATCAATAAAGCGGTGCAAGCCGTGGAGCAAGCCGATCTGGTAATTGCGATCGCAGGAGTCGCGCCTCAAAAATCGATCGATACAGTTGTTCGATCCGCTAGATCTGCAAAGGTTAAAAACAGTCGTCTACATGCTCAAGGGGTAGGCGGAGTGATTAACGCGATCGAAGTAGGGTTAGCGTCTAAATAAAAATAACAGGGTTATATGCCAAAAATTAACAATCCAGTGGTACATGTACTAACAGCTTTAAGAATGCTGAGGTTTAGAGTAAATCTGAGTCAGCAGCACATGGAAGAGGCTTTAGGTTTAGATAAGGGACAGGTTAATTACATTGAACTATCCGGGAATGTGACGCTATCTCAACTACAATCATATGCTGATTATTTCGGAATCAGTATAATCTCCTTACAAGAGTACATAGAAGCATACAAGTCAGATACGTACTTAATTCCTCCTCTTATAAGCGGGACTAAAAGTATTGTCCCCTTGGAAGAGAATGAGGGAGTAGCTGTTCGAATAAGAAGAGGTAGATAGCACGATGGGAACTGAAAAAGACTCGGAACACTCTCCATTACCAGCACCTTCTAACAAGAGGCTAAGTATATCACTGCCTTTTGATTCTGGCAGAATGCTAGATCTTCTATGCAGTCTGCAAGGGACAACGCAAACAGAGGCTATTCGACGTGCGATATCTACAGAATCCTTTATTCAAAGCGAACTAAAGAAGGGACATAAGATTTTTGTAAAGACATCGGCAGGAGAGATCAAAGAAATAGTGTTTTTGTAGGAAATTATGTCACAAATCAAAGCAGAGATTATTGATCTATCACCAGAAAAACAAAGTGAAATTGTTAAAGCGATCGATCAACAACTCCTAAGAGAAGGAAGAATCCTCTTGCATCCCTATAAGTTCTACGCTCAATTTGATAACCTAGAGCTACGGATGTGGATGCAGTTCAGAGGTAGATACCAGCTCCCGACTATCGAGCTGATTGACTGGTTAAGAGAGAAGATAGGAGATAGATTTGCGATCGAAGTCGCAGCAGGGAACGCGGATCTGGGCTATCACCTGGGAATCCATCAGACTGATAGCTGGATACAGATGCATCCTCTGATGCAGGGATATATGTATGCTAGAGATGCTAAGGCTACAGCACCCAAATTAGACGTAGAAAAACTAGAAACCGTAGAAGCGATCAAGAAATACAAACCTCAAATTGCGATCGCGTCATGGCTCACTCAAAAAAAAAAGCGTAAAGAAAGACCCGCTTAGTGAAGGAGATGGCTTCTTTGCAGGAGCTAATGAGCTTGAGATCTTAAAAAATGTTGAACGCTACACCTTTATCAGGGTTAAAGGCGTTTACTGACTTCATGCCTTACCCAGGAAGCAAAATAACTGTATTTGGCGAAGACAAAATTGCTGCATTACCTGAAGAACTAAGACTGCTATTATTAAACTTTTGCGATATGGAGGTTATAAGCAACTAAGCAGCGCAAGATATGAACAATGCACTTATAGAAGAGTTTTACCCCGGACTTGAAAAATAAAAAACCTACAACTATTAGATAGTTGTAGGAGAGTCCAAATCAAAAGAGAAAAAAATGATCCTAGTTCAACCAGCATCTATAAAATTATACACGACTGTACGGATATTGACAAGTCAGGAGAGGGATAAAGATGGATATAGATGAACTAGTTAGACTGTCGATACCTTTCGACAATACACCTACGGAATGCGATGGGTGTACTTACCTTATCGCTTCAGAGCTTTACAGCTCTGAAGTCTTGTTCCAACTATTTACAGGAACCTGCACCTGGAGGATGGGCGGAAGAGCAAAACAGGTTATATACCCTCACTTTTGGATAGAAACTGAGGAAGTTAGGATAGATTATCGGCTAAGGGTGTGGCTGGGAGAAGATGAGTGCATCCCTCATGGAGTATTTCTAAAAGAAGCCTACCCTGATTTTGAATGGATAGGTGAATCATTTCCTACTCCTGAGTTTTCGGAAGAGGTTATCGCTGTTTTGCAGACAGACCCAAAAAATATTTTAGGGATTTAACAAAAATTAGATATTAATACAGCCTATAAGTATGTAAGGAGAAGATATGAGTCAACTACAACTAGCAGAACTGGAAGAGATATACAACTCTCTACCCCTCTTAGTATGCAAAGGAAAATGCCAGGAATGCTGTGGGGTTATTGGGGTGCTTCCGATCGAAGTCGAAAACATTCAGACCGTTAGCTCAGTTCCGACCGTTGACGGTGATTTGACATGTTCCAAGCTAGTGCAGGGTTTTGGCATCTGTTCAATCTATAAACAAAGACCGTTAATCTGTAGGTTATGGGGGATCGCAGAAGAGATGCCTTGTCCCTATGGATGCAAGCCAGAGAGAACGATCGGCAGAAAGGAAGCTAATAAACTTATAGCAAAGATTCAGGCGTTGAAGAAAGGAAAGCAGGTGATAACCATACACACCTAGAGATGGGATAATATAGAGTTAATACACCTGCTACGCCGATCGATTTTAAGCTTTGGCGCACCAAGCAGGTTTTTTAGTGTTTACTCTTTTAATACCTGATGCAAAACCAGATTTATTCATTATTCTCAATGAGAAATCTATTGTTGATCACTTTCACGCTGAGTCTGCCATTCAAGGTTGCACTGTAGGTTTCTACAATGGGTCGAAGTACAATCCCTTCCCGTTGATTTACTGTTCCGGGATATATTCCTTCTGCTGCTTCGAGTAGAGATTCAGGTGTGGTTTTTCTTGCGTCAAGAACTGTAAGAAAAACCACACCTACATAGGGAATATCGTACTCTTTGCAGAACGTGACGAATTCTCGCCAGTTAAAGTACCTACCTCGCTGAATATCAAAAACATTAAACGCGAAAAACCATAGTTCTTTTAGTCCTAGCTTATTGCCTTGCATTTTTGGACCGCAGATCTCGCCTTGAACCGCAATACCTTCGGGAATGTTTCCCAGCTTGTATTTGTCGGCGATACGCCAGTAAGGGTTGTTAGCAGGGTCTAACCGAATGTCTCGACTACATACGTAAAACTCTTTGTAAAAGTTGGCATACGTTGCACTCACTCCATCGTATTTAACCGTAGCGACAACCTCTCTACCGTCAAACTCTTTCAGGATATGAGGAACTGACTGAATTCGAGTTTCATCCGTCTTCGGAATAAAGCCTGGAAAAGGGCTTTGACCTTTAATCTCCGCTACAAATTTCTCATATTTCGTGACACCTAGTAGTTCGGTCACGTCTGCGCCGATCTCGGTTGGCAGCATGATTTTGAAAACACTTAGCGGTAACGCCAGTCCTTGAGACAAGACGCCACGCAGCCTCACAGTTCGGATGCGGTAGTTACCCCACCGACGCATAAATTCCGACCATTCTGTTTCAGGCAGAATACTATCGATCTCAAAGAAGACACATAAATCACCTTCTTCAAACTCACCTTTTCTAGCGACGGTAGACCATCCAAGGACCATCAACTTTTCTATAGCATCTGCATTGTCGATTGCAGATATAGATCCAATCTGCTGAATTGAAGCTAAAGTACGCATTGTAGTTTTACTGGCTGGATCTGGTTGACTTAATCTAATCTCAAACTTTTATACCGTAGACATACTCATCAAATCACTTTGCAACTATACCAACAGACCTGAAGGCTATCTAACCCTGTGTTTTAGATAGAAGCCTAACCGATAGACAAAGAATCTAAACCAAACAGTATCGACTATAACTGAACAAGCATCGCTAGAATCTATAAGCCAGTGCTTAACAAAGATGCTTCTTTCTAAGCTAGAGTAGAGACTGATTTCAAAGATGAACCAGCTATAGCGATGAGGCTCCTGTAGATACTGTTTAATTTTATCTAGCACTGCGGCTCATAGATAATTACATAAACATCTTGTAGACCGATAAGATACTGGACCATAATAGAAGCAACCCCTACCCACTGCAAACCTCCATTACCGCATCCTAGAGCCGGAATTGCGATAGATCGAATCTTTCTGTCTTTTATCACCTTTCGAAGATCCCGCATCCCGTCAACGATATACTTCATAGTGGAATCATCCTTCCAGTGTTGTTTGGTAGGAAAATTGATTAAGTACCGAGGATTGCTGACTTTTTGAGGATAAAGACAGTTTTCGGTCACAAACATTCTTCCGGGAACTACTTCTCCACGAAGGCAAGCCGATCGATACTCTCTGAAGTTGTTTGGATACTTCTCCTTAAATTGCAACGCAATCCCCTTCCCCATTACTCCAACGCAGTTAACTGCGTTGACGATCGCATCAACTTCATCTTCTTCTAGTAAATCCCCTTGCTTGAATTCGATCATAACTAGTAATCGTAGAACTCCTTAACACTGATCCTTCCATTGTCACAAAGTAGATCAAACTTGTAAAAATTAACAGAGCTGCAATAAAGATCGTCCTCCTTGTTATCGCACCTAGCGGCATAGGTAAGAGCGGCTTCCATAGTCGAGAAATAGAGAAGCAAGTATTCGTCTTCATCACCGGGATCTATTTCAGTAATATAGATACTTTTTAGATCAGGTGGCTCTATAAAATCCGCGCATGGGTCTTCCTTCTCAACAATACCCGCAGAGATTAATTGCAAGCGAATATCGTGAGCATACATGTCCCGAAGGCTAATCTTCCCATCTTCACATATCCGATCGAACTGGTAAATGTTAACTTTGTGCCATCCTGCAAAACCGTACTCATCGTCCCCGTGATAGTTAGCGTATGCTATAGCAGCTTCTTTGTTCCAAAAATAGACGGATCTATGACTCGCTTCAGGATCGTACATCTTGACAATATAAATACCATTGTCAAGATTAGGTACGGTAGAATATTTAATCTCATCAAGTGGGGTTTTTGACGGATCTACGTTCCAAGGTTCGATCATGGCGTAACATGTGCTCCTCTGCGTGACAGTTGCTGCATAGTAATACGGTCTTATCTAGCTCTGACTTCAAGGATTCAAACGATCGGCTAGATTTTCCAATTCCGAAGCTCTTGTTTAACGGATCAGGGTGGTGGAACTGTAGAGCAGCTTCGCACCTACTATAGCTGCAAACAGAACACCTGCCTCCTTTGTACTCCACCGCTTTCCGTTTAATTAATCTAGCTCGTGCTCCTGCTTGGCAGGATCTACAAAAACTGACAGGCTTAGATGGACTATCTAGACACTTACTGCATAGATACGATCGCATATTTTATATAGTCCATAATTTATCGGATCGGGATAGATAGATCTAGCATCATGGTCTTTACAAAATAAAGCAGATCCGATAACGTTGACTCATTCAGAAGCTCTATTTGAGTCGTTTTTTTAAGGTATGTCAAATACGACTCCGACGCATGAATGATTTGGTTTTCGTTGTAGAACGCAGCTTCTGCGACTTCGTTCTGAATGTATACTGTGGTTCCATTCATAGAATGAACCCACGCCAGTTCATGCGGAAACCGAAGGTCGGAAATCACTACGATCGAATCTTCAGGGAGCGATCGAACATGAGAAGCGAGTAGTTCAACCCAAATACCTGCGCCGAACAGCGATCGATAGCCTTCACCGATCGTCTTTAAGAGACCTCTTGGAGTGTAGTCAATCCCCTTAAACGATAGTAAGGTATGTCCTTCTTTCCAGTCGCGATCGTCAAACAACTGTCGATGAGACAGATCGGACTGATAGAAGCCGCATAGTAAAGAAATCTGGTCTTGGATCGCGTGTGCAAATTTGCAGTGGTGAACAGGCTGTTTTGAGAGTTCGGAGATCATCTGCGCAGCGGTATCTTTCCCTGATCCGATCGCACCTGAAAGGCTAATAATCTTCATCTACTGTCTACGTAGGTATAAGAATATAGTATACCTACGTAGGTAGAATATGTATCGTAATATTACTGAATTTGACAACGGCTGCATTAGGTGATTTGATGATTGGGTCGAAATTCACTTAAGTATGATAATAATGGACGATCTAAAGAAGAGAGATTACACGCTGATTCTGGATAAGAGCGGCAGCATGTCTACAATGATCCAGGGATTAACCCGGAGCCGTTGGGATATTGCCCAGGAATCTACACTAGCATTAGCGCGTAAATGCGAACAATTCGATCCCGATGGAATCACGGTCTACGTGTTTTCTAATAAATTCAAGCGATACGACGATGTGACCTCTAGCAAGGTGGACGACATCTTCTTAGAGAACGATCCGTCTGGATCAACGGACCTGGCATCGGTTCTAAAAGATGCGACGGAAAACTATTTCGATCGTAAGAATAAAGGACAATCAAAGGAAGGAGAAACTATCCTGGTGATAACGGATGGAGAGCCGGATGATAAGCGGAAGGTGTTTGAGACCATCATCGCTGCCTCCCAGAAGATGGAGCGGGATGCAGAACTCGGCATCACGTTTATCCAAGTCGGAAACGATTCCGGCGCAAAGAAGTTTCTAGATGCGATAGATAACGATCTTCAAGGTGTCGGTGCAAAGTTCGATATCTGCGACACGGTTACAATGGATGATCTGGCGGATCGATCGCTAGCCGAAGTGCTTCTTGCGGCTGTGAATGATTAGCTTCCCTGTGATATAAGCGGATTTAAGAAATGGGAAACGGTATCGACGATCTCCTATATAACTTAGGAGAGCCTATGCCCAAGCGCTCTGGGACCGATGATCTGATTTCTAGTATGAAAGCTGAGCAGATCCAACATGACCTCAAAAGGCAGAAGGATCAGCAAGCAGCCGTAGAGTCCGAGTCGAAACGACAGCTTGAGGAGATGAAGACTGCTGCTGAACAATGGTTGAAAACCTTAGATAGGAAGTCAACAGAAGGATTGTGGTTTGAGGAATTCGCCTGCAACTACAGTACTGAGATTGAAGCAGCGATCGACTATCTTAAAGCTGTTCAAGCATGAAGAGATAACAACTAGCCTCCGTGCCTCTTAGGGCACGGAGGCTTTATTATGCTTTGTTAAATTTCGTCGTTTTGATTTTTATGTAGAGCATTGATTGCCTGATCTAGGCAAGACGAGATTGTGTCGATCGCAATAATTCGGTACTCATATCCCGGATCAACAATAATAGGAATACCTTGAAACTCCGTTATTCCAAGGATGGTGTGACTCATCCTTTGCTTTTCCACGACATACGTTAAACAGAGGTATGTTCCATATCCAAGAAGTATTGATCCGGGATAGTTTCCGTGGATACGTAAAAAGTCAGTGACAACGCTCCACACCTTATCAGGGATGTCCGGGTCTATCGGATACTTGAGCTGATGCATAGTTAGTATCGATCCTCGATCGTTGCCGTCCCTTTGTGCTGTATGGAGTAAATAAACGGATCTTTGCCGTCGTATTTCTCCATAACTAGACGAAGTGCAGAAGATATATCCGAGGCTATTACATACTCGTTTGTGTTTGTCTTATAGCTTCGATGATCTCCTTTGTAGTTCAAATACACACCCCAAAGCGATCGAGATCTATCTAAATCCATACATCCTCTTAAATGCAAAACACCCCTCAGTCAAAGACGGGGGTGCTCAAAGCCAACTGACTTCCACCTCCAGGCTTTTCCTGGATTGCCGTAATTTTAACATAGGAGCAAGACAGGAGTTACCCTGCCTCGCTCATGATTGACGTAACCCTTTCTACTGTACAAGAGAAGACAGACACGGAACGCTAGAAAGTATAGCGTCTATCTTTCATCTGCTCTATTCTTTGTACTCCAAGGACATTGACCTCTACTCTAACCCTTATACCGTGTGATCTTATGACCTCTACTGTAACTTCTGCTACATGCCGAGGGCAGTACGTAGCCGGAAAATGCAGAGAGAACTTAGTTGCATTATCCCTGTCGCGTTCCCTAAAGCAGAACCCTGCCCTGCTATTAAGCTCATTCAGCGAGGCAAAAACCTCTGCATCAAGCGATCTTGAAAAATCTAACCATAAGTGAGTGGGATAGATGGTGATTTGGCAACCTACAACCGGAAATAACTTGTCCCAAAAAGACATAAACAGTCTCCTAAGTGTTAACACTTCCCGTGATATACAGGAAAATCAAGAACAGGCACCTCCCATTCAGGGCAGTGGTATCTAACGATCAGTAGCCCTGATTCATCCTGCACGATCTCAAGCCACTGATCATGACCTCTAAATTTAATCGACATGCTTCTCCGTCCCTGTTATTGAATAGTGCTGTAAAGGAGCTGGTCCGAAACCAGCTCCTGTTTCTACGGGTTAGAACTGTGATTTATACCAACTCCTTAGATAGCTCTAACTGCTGCTACCTAAGGCAGTTTCTACCTTCTTGATAGCCTACTTATCCAATCCATGCTGAATGATAATATCACCTGCCGATAGAAACGCATCCGAAATAACACTGACCAAATCTTCTATCGCCAAATCACCTGGATATTTTTCGCTAAGCCGGATTGCCGAAGTGTATAAGTATTCGATCGCATCGAATAAATCCTGATCGGTCTCGATCGTGGAACAGATCTCACGAACACTAACGCAGGTATTTATACCCATTATTTTCTACGTCTCAACTAAGAACCTTGAGGGTTCTTGGTTATACATCTTAGAAATAATTAATTAAGTAATTATTCTAATAATATCTAGAAAGATATTATATGTATTTAATTAAATATTTTCTAGATCTAATATTAAAGAATGATACCGGATATAGGGAGTTCTGTCAACCCCTTACGCAGACTTTTTGATACTATCGATCGCACAATCACGGTACAGTGTTCAGAGCTTACCGAGAGAACGTGATCATGACCTACCGCATCAACGCCGAGATTTTAGTCCGAATTTTACGATCGCTCTCAGTGGTGTCTAAATGGTCCTACAAGCTATGGGTGTCCCATAATGAATATAGATTCATAATCGAAGGTGATGCGGCTTGTGTGACCTTCCAGGTGCAAGAGACGCAATTTTCTACCCAGGTCTTGGAACCGATCGGACTCCGGCTCCCTCTCGAATTTGTGCGATCGCTAGCAAGCTTATCGATTAAGCAAGCATCCTCGGACCTTGAAATCCTGACAGGATCAGGGATGCGGATTTTGTTTTTAGGGGATGAGGTAGATGTCGCGATCGTCGAGGTGGCAGAGGCTTCAAAGCGGCAATCGATCGAAGTGTTTCCGCTAGAGGATCTGATTGCGTTGTGCAATCAACCTGTGCATCCAGCGGAGGCGTTAATCATATCCCCGCTTGGATCGCTTGCATTTTCTCAACAGTGTGCGGAAGCCGTTCTAGACTTGGAACTGCTTGCGTCCCGCTACCTGGAGATCCCCGATCCTGCGCTGCTGATGGCTGCGTTGTCTAAGCTGACGATCGAGGCTTCCCATCTTTCCGAGCTTGGATTGTTTGGCAGTGTTAAGCTGTCCGCGAAAAGCAAGCTTCCGTCAATTGCGTATTCTTACGGTCCTCTGCTGCGGTTAGATCATCGAGAGCGGAGACTCGATCTGTATCGTCCCGTCACCGAGGTCCGAGAACGTGGAAGAAAACTGCCGCTAGACGCGACGAAGATGACCCGAACGATCGATCGTCTTAAGCAAAGCGGGGAGAGCTATGCCTCGCTAACTCGCACAACTCGGATCACCTACAAAGAATTTGTGACGTTGTTTGGCTCCATTACGGAATCTACCGAAGCGTACCTGCTAGACAACTTGCTGCTGGTCTCTAACGGAAAGTACGATCGACTACATACCGTGCCTGTACTGCAACCTGTCCGTAAACCTGCGGAACCTCCTGAAAATGTCTCCTGATTTGTACGGATAAAATAATCCTGGGAAATAAAGCGGGTCTAAAGATACGAAAATATACCGTTATACCCTCCGTATGGATTGCGTATTGTAAGTGCAGTTCAGACAGCGAGAGATGCATGACTAACGCAGTGTCAGACCCGTACCTATTCCCAACAGGAATTCCCGCACGGCATCCTGTATTGTCTATCGATCCTAAGCGGTTTCTGGAAGCCTACAACTTAGATGTGTCTCAATGGGTTGAGCGCAATAAGTTTAGAGAAGGAACGCAAAAGACGGGAGATAAGATTTTGTATCTATCCCATGCTCATGCTCTGCGTTTAATGCGTCAGCATTTCCCAGAGCTTGAGACCGGGTTTGTGGTTAACCCTGTTACCGGAGGGTATTTTTTTGAAGAGATCGGAGGTGGGGGTTTTTTCTGCAAGCCGTATGTTCATGACGGATTTTCTTGCAGCGCTATCTACCACTTCGGAGTCCTCTCCCAATCGGGTGCTTCTGTATTTCCTCACAGTAAAGACAAGAGCGGAAATCCGAGCGCAGATGAGCAACTGTTTAACCGTAGCTTCTACCGCGCCCAAACAAAAGCGATCGCACTTACGACTGGAATCGGGTTGAAGCTGTGGACCGGAGATGATTTATCGGAAGATATCATCGATGACAAGCTATCCCGAATCAGTGCGGTCGAGGAACTTGCGATTCAACATAACAGGCTAGCTACAGAGCCTTACCTAATCCCTGCCTTGAATTACATGTCCAGTGCTGAGCTAATCAACAGCATTGGTAAGGATTTGCAGGCACGCCTAAAAGAACTAAAACAGGACGTTTCGAATGTTTAGAACGGTATTGACGGGTCGCGTAATTTCGGTTCAGCATAAAACAACGGAAGATAACCCTAAGCTAAAAGACAATGTTCTTCAGGTTCTGTTGAACGTTGCAACGGGAGAGCGAAAGCCTGAAGGTGAAAAGTACGCGCCTTCTGTACTGGCTCAATTTTCCCTGTGGGGTAAGTACGCTGATTCTATGGCTCCGCATATCGATAAAGATGTTCGACTGCTAGTTGATGGGTCGATGGGAGTTCCCAACTCCTACGTCAAGGACGGTGAGGCGAAGACGACCTTCACACTCGCTAGAGTTGATAAGGTTGAAATCATGGGTGCCGTTGAAACCGAAAAACCATCGGAAGCTTCTGGACCTGCTGAGTCCGAGACCGTAGCTGTCGAAAAGAGACCTAAAGTTACTCCCGATATCAGCTTCGACTAAACCTTTGGAAGTAGCTGCGCCTTAAACGCAGCTACTTCCCTGGGTCATCCTACCCTTTGTGCTATGACCTCTACTGAAATCGTCGATCGAATCCTAAAGTACTACTCCAAACCTGGCAACAAGCCAGGTGTTACCGAAATCGGATACTGCACCTACTATCGAAACGAGAGATGTAGATGCGCGATCGGATGCTTACTAGATGACGCCGCTTATTTGCAGCGCTATGTAGACGACATCACCCAAGACGGATCGTTGATAGCGATCTACACGACTGCTCTAAGTCGTCCAAACTGCAATCGATCGAAGCAAGTGATTCGCTTAATCGACTCTATCCGCCCTACGGATCTTCATGCCGAGTATAGTCTTGGCTTTCTGTACAGAGTGCAAAGTCTTCATGATGAAATCGCCTTTCATCCTAAAAGTGATTTCTACACTGATTTAGCCTCTGCGCTTCACTCTGCGAAGGTTCAATTCTCTGAGTATATACAGCAACCTATCTATGAACGTGCCGGAGCTGCTCGATAAGATTCGATCATTCTATGCAGCACCTGGAAACGGTCCCGGATTCGAAGAACTAGCGTGTTCCTATCACGTTAACAACTCTTCTAAGTGTGTGATTGGGTGCCTTTTAGAAGACTCAGAGCGCTTTCAGAAGTATGCCGATTGCTATTCCGACTCCACAATCAGATATATCTACAGCATCGCCGAAGCAAATTCTACTGTTGACGTGGAAGCCTTGTGGATCATGCAGCAAGTCCAGGCGTTATTTCCCACTGAAATCCCTGAGCCTCTTCAGTTCTTGGTTCGTCTTCAAAAATGCCATGACGGATTAACTCATGTTCCGATTGAGTTGTTCGTAGATCGTCTAGAAAAGGAGCTTTCTAGCTTGATGTCTTTATACTCTTTATGGATTTACCCGAATGAAGGCACAAGAGTTAATTGACAAGGTTCTGAACTTCTACAAGACTCCTGGAAACAACCCAGGGTTCCAGGACGATAACTGTCTTTACTGGATTAATGATTCAAGCATGTGTGCGATCGGATGCCTTCTAGATGAACCGGAACGGTTTCAAAAAGCAGTTGAAACGGAATTCAACTGTTCTGGAATATCCTCTCTGTATTATCAGATGCCGCAGGGGGATCATCCTCTCAAGTGGATGAAGCTGGAAATTGAACGTCTATTTCCAGACGATTTTCCAGATGCGGTTGCCTTCCTTCGGGATCTTCAAGGTGTTCACGACAAGACCGCTCGATCGATGGAGAAAGAGAGTCAGGAATCATTCCACGAGCGACTGCTACCTGCTCTCAATGCGCTGAAAACGAAATATAACTTAGAGTGATCCATGATTGAACTCGAACTCAAGTCTATCCCATCGGATAGAACCGCAGATCTGCTGGCTATTCACTACACGCTAGCCGACACCCAGATCCACAAAAACCACTACTTCTCACCCGGAACCTCTCTATCGCTTAACGTCTTAAACACGATCGCGATGAGTCACCTTCCGAGCGATCGCATCGATCAACTCGAATCAGTGGTTGAATCTCTGGCTGAAGCCTGTGTTCGCAAACTTCCGATTTCGATTCGAACCCGATCGCTAATCTCGATTCATGAGCCTCCCAGAACACTGCTCATCGCGAAGTGGTCGCTTAATGATGAATCGTCTGAAAATGGATCGATTCGCCAAGAAATTGAGCTTCCGGTCTTGTTGCAAATTGATTCTCTAGATTCTATTCTGGAACGCGATTTAGCTATCCAATCAAAATGGAGACGCAGCAGAGCTGTCTATCTTCCTCCGTTTGAGGGAGCGGAGACGGTTTGCGTCGATCACAATTCTGGGTACGGTCCGATCGTTGAAATCGAAGCAATTCTTTCGGATGAGGCGACTGCTGAAGATAAAACACTGGCGCTTAAAATCCTTCGCGCTCAGCTCGATCTTTTAGAGTGTCGGGAACTATCCGACGATCGACTCTGCGAAATGTTTGCGGTCTATAGCGCGAACTGGGAACTGTTCTACCCGGACTGCAAGACCTTCGCAGACTTTCCTGAATTCCGGTACTTAATGAACTAACATGCCTCCAACACTATCTCCTGACGCGATCGATTCGCTAATTCATGCCTCGAACACTACCCAGCAATACGGTGAAGCAACCTATCTTAAACTTCTGGCTGATGTAATCCTGAATGGAAGCCAGAAAACAATTTTCGATTCTGCAACGAAAGAGCCGATGCCGGATAAATGCATCTACTCGTTGTTTGGTCGCCAGCTTCGATTTGATTTATCGAAAGGTTTTCCGCTCTATACGACAAAGAAAGTATTCTATCGCGGAGCCTTTGAAGAAATGATCTGGTTCCTTAAGGGGACCGGAAACGTTACGGACTTGATCCAGAAAGGTGTTCATATCTGGGACGAGTGGGCATATAAACACTTTCAGTATCGGATGAAGGAGTTTCCTTACAGTTATCTAGCTTATCCGCCTGACTCTACGGGTCGGCTCATTAGACAGGTCCAGTCTCAGGAGGAGCTTGTAGATTATCTTTTGCTGTCTCGACAACCGTTCGAGATTCCCGTTCACTACACCGCATTTACCAACTGGGGATGCATAGAGTGGGATGAACAAGCCAACGAGCCTTACGAATACTCGATCGATCAAACCGAATGGATTGTTGAGCAGGTTCAAAAAAATCCCGATCGTAAGTCGTATTATGTAACCTGCTGGAATCCGGCTAGAACGTATC
The DNA here is from genome assembly GCF_051657925.1 of Chroococcidiopsis sp. NCBI lineage: Bacteria > Bacillati > Cyanobacteriota > Cyanophyceae > Chroococcidiopsidales > Chroococcidiopsidaceae > Chroococcidiopsis > Chroococcidiopsis sp. The sequence continues at coordinate 60,595 of NZ_JBOFLP010000155.1, read as the reverse complement.
AGATGGCAGCAGACCGGGGACTTGAATCCGTTGTTCTAGCGGCTTGCCACATCGATCATCTCGTTAACGTGATTGACGGACGACTAAATCTTCGAGTCGGGATTCGATCGAATGATCTGTTTCTGGGAAATCCATTCAACGTGGCTCAGTATGCGCTCCTAGCGCACATGTATGCGTTCTTGACGGGGTTTCCGGTCGGGGAGTTGTTGATCAATATCGACGATGCCCATCTTTACTCGGACCATATTGACCAAGCGATCGAGCAGATCGGACGAGAGATTCTACCGATGCCGCAACTCATGATCCACGATCGAGGTCAAGCACGAATGCAAGACTTTGTGTTTGAGGATTTTGAATGGCTGATTCCTTACAGATCTCACGGATCTTTGAAAGGAGAGGTAACGGTCGTTGGCGGATTTTAACCCACGAAAACAGACAGAAGATGTTTTAGCGGCTGGACTTGTTTCAGTCGGAATGATTACGCTTTTTGCGCTTGTAGTTATTTGGATCTTCCAATCAAACTGCAACCCATCAATGAAGCGAATCCTTCTATATCAAAATCAACAGATCATTCGATCGTGGGAAGTTCCATCTAACTCGATTCGACGACACCGATCGGGATATGTCTTCTACTGCGGGAAAGACTATATCGAAGTCGGCGGAGCTGTTGTCATTGAATCAGCGTCGATTCAGAACCCCTCTGTTATTGCCAGTACCCGCTGTACATCCCCCTAATGCTTTCAATCGTTGTCGCTTGTTCGCTCGAAAACGGAATCGGGTTTGAAGGGAAACTGCCGTGGTATCTTCCGGCTGATCTAAAACACTTCAGACAGTTAACGTTGAATCATGCTGTGATTGTCGGATCGAAAACCTTCGAGACCGATCTAAAATCAAAACCGCTTCCTGGAAGAGTCACGATCGTGCTGTCTTGTAGAAAGCAGCAATCGCGACCAGAAGAAAATCTGTATTTTATTCAACAGCGTACGGTTGAGTTCATCCGAGCGTCCATAAACGGGATACTAGCAGGTCATCCCGACATTAACTCAACCGAGATTATGGTGATCGGTGGAGAGAAGATTTACCAGTATTTTCTACCGCATGTCGATCGCCTGTATCTCACAATGGTTGATCACCCCGGACCTTTCGATAAGTGGTTTCCGCCATTCGATCGAGACTTTAAGCGCGTCGCGCACGAACCAATTCAGGTTCAAAACGACATTTACTATTCATTTGAAACCTACGAGCGGAGATCCTGTTATGAGATTGTGGATTCTATTACTGTGTGCGATCGGAACATTGTTTGCTAGTACGAGCTGCTCGATTATCGATCCGGGTGAGGTCGGCGTGAAATCGTCGTTAGGATCTGTAAAATCTGCCGCACTTCAACCGGGAGTCCATCTGTCGATTCCTTTGGTAGACTGGATTACGACGTTCGATTCAAGAGTTCAAGCCGCTCCCGAAGAGTTTAGTGCCTTAACATCGGACGGACAATCCGTGAAAGTGTTTGGGACACTGAATTTCCGAATCAGCGCACAACACGCACCTGTCATCTTTAGCCAGGTTGGGAAAACAACGGTAGAAGTCAAAGATCGGATCGTGCAGCCGATTTTACTAAGCGTTGTGAAGGAAGTCGTTGCCAAGCAATCCATGACGGAATTGATTGCAAACCAAGCTGCGTTTTCGACAGATGTAGGAGCTGCATTGCAGCAGCGATTAACTCAGGAAATGATTGCTGGGTTTTCAAAAGGTGCGATCGCGGAAGTCGATTCTTTTAACATTACTGGACTCAAGCTTGACGAAACAGTACAAGCCGCGATCGAGAAGACTGCTATTAGTAAGCAAGCACTGCTTACAGCTCAGTCTGAACTCAAGGTCGCTGAGATGGAAGCCAAGCGAAATGAAGCACTTCAAAAAACGTTAACCGCAGAAGTGCTGATGAATAAAGCGATCCAGAAATGGACTGGCGAAGGGGTCCCCCCGACTCTAAGTAGTAATTCTCAACTCCTTTTTAAGGTAGGGAAGTAAGTCATGACTCCTGTTACAACTCCGAAACTAGATTGCTCTAGATGCCGAAACTGGAAACAGGTGTCTGACCCTTACATCCTAAATCTGTTAGAGCTATCCCCTGACTGGGGACGATGCACCTCTGAAACCATGAACGAACTTGCTACGGGATATAGCGATCAAGGCATGACAGAGGACGAACAGACTAAGATAAAGATACAGAGACTCCTTTCCGAGTCTGTTGTCCTGTACACCCGTGACAGTTATTGTTGCGGAAAAATAGATCCTATCCCGTGAACGTAACTATCCTCGGTCTGTACCGCACTTTTCTAGCGGATGCCCAGAACTATCCCCAAAACCTGAATCCTCTAATCCGATTGCTAGAGCACACCTTGACGTACCTGGACCCGTCTCAAGTCGAGACGAGTCCTGAGCAAGGCTTTGACTTAGCTGGATCGATCGCCTGTAAAAACGCCAAGATTCCCTATACGCTAAACGTCCCGTTTCCTCGCTATGAGCAGGTATGGAACGACGAAGACAAGCACCTGTTCTACCTGTACCAAGGACACGCCGCACGAGTTGAGTACTATAGCGATCGTCTGCCAGACAATGAAGACGGAGATCGCCGAGGTCGCGCTATCCAGCTCAAAGAATCTATGATGCGTGGCATGGTCGATCGAAGCGATCTTCTCATTACGCTCTGGTCTCCCAGTATGACCAAAAACTTCTCGACCCGCTTAGTGGTCGAATACGCCGAATCTATTAACAAAAGGATGCTGAATCTGTGGGAGATGTACCAATTAAAGCTATTCAGTACAAAGGTGAGATAACCCACGACGACGGCAATCGATTCTATTTCGATGATTCCGACGACGAGTATATTTCAATTACAACTCTGCTTTCTCGCTATGAAGATCCAACCGTCCTTCGCAAGTGGCGAGAAAAGCTCGGAGATGAAAAAGCGGACCAGGTTCGAGAAGATGCCGCACTTCGAGGCACGATCGCACACACTGCGATCGAGCATTGGCTGGATAAGATCGACGTGAACCCGACTGACCCTTACGCAACACTTGCGATCGAGCATTTCTACTCTGCAATCAACCCGGACAAAGCAGAAGATGTCCTGTTCTTTCGCGATGATAAGGTGCAGTTTGCAGGTCGGTTCGATGCTTTGGTGACGCTCCCTCAAGGAGCGTTTACGACCGAGAACGGAGCAGAGGTTCCGGCTGGGTCCTATATTGTAGATTTGAAAACGAAAAAGTCGTTACCGAATCCTTACACCGCAGAGTACTCCTTAAAAAACTATCTGCAAGGAGCCGCGTATGTCTATGCGTATGAGCAGCAGTTTGGTCAACGACCGGACGGATTTATCTTGGTTTACACTACGAAAAAGCGCTGCAAAGTCTGCTTGATCGACGGGGAGAGACTAGAATTCTACTGGCAGCATTTCTATAACTTAGCGCTTGATTTTTTTGGACATCGATCGCTGAAAGAAAGCTGGTTAGAGGTTGCCGCAAACGCTAAAAGCTCGTTCGATTTCGAGACCGGAGAGTTCTCTAGTTACTTGCCAAGATACATCGAACGAGTGGAGCCTTTCTAGCATGTTCTTGATTTTGGATCATCTCAAGGAGCTTGAGGAGTACGGACAGGTCATCCAGCATTTCACTTGGATTCAAGCCACCTGTCCGATTTGCAAAGGGACGTTAAAAATCAGTAAGAACCCGGATAAACCTGGAGCTTACGCATGTTACAGTAATTCGTGTCATCTCGACAAGAACCAAATCAGAACTCTCCTCTACACTCGAAACTCCTTCCGACAGCGATCGAGTTTCGAGCTTTCTCGTCCCAGACTTCAGACGTATGACGAGATTGTAGATCCGTATCCGATTACCGCTATTTCAGATAGTTTTCTAACGACTCAGCCGTTTCAAAAACCACTCCAGATTCGATCGAATCATAAAGTCACAACTTATTTTGACTACGGTGATTTTAGACAAGTTCGAATCGATAGTCCAGGAGAAAAGAAGGTTCTTTACACTGAGGTGTTTGACGCAGAGACTCAAAACTATCACGTTCAAACACCAACTCAGTTTACAGCACTTCCTGTTTACCAGGCGCGTTACCTTCAACCCTGTATCGTCATTGTCGAAGGAGAAAAGACTGCCGCAATCGCCCACAAACTAGGAATTTCCGCAATCGCGTTTCCCTCGTTTTTCCTCTCCGACCGCTATCTAGAGCGCTGTATTAAGGGACTGATCGATGTAGGAGTTCGTTCTGCTTTAATTCTTGAAGACAACGACGCTCCAGGACGCAAAAAAGGATCGATGACGTGCAAATTGTTTTGGAAGTACAAGACAGAAGCCGCATCTTTTAACCTTACAACCCTTTTTCCGCACCATGCGGATACTCCTGGATTTGATTTATACGATCTATATCGCTCAGGCGATATTTCTCTAGAAACCACCCCTGCAATACTTTCTGAGGTTCTGGATGTTGTTAACAATGGATGAGTTGCAGGAAGAAGCGAAAACCACCTTCGATGTAGAAACCATTCGACGAGTCACCTCAGAGTACTTGGATCAGCTCAAAGAATATATTCGAATCGTTTCGGATCTAGGTGACGAAGAAAACGCGGACTACATTAAGCGGAACCTGCTCAATCGACTAGAAGAAACCTGGGTCAGGAAGCTAGGGTTTAGCAAAACTCAGATTATTGCGGACATCCAAGATATTCAAACTCCAAAAACCGAGTTCGCGAACTCTCTGGGATTAAAAGAAGCGCTCAGCTACTATGATCCTAGCTCTAGCTGGCTGATTCCAGAGCTACTGCGATCGGAAGGACTGTATATTCTGGCAGGAGAGCCGAAGACCGGAAAATCGATCTTGATGTATTTTTTGATCAAGTCCATGATTTTGACCGGAGAGTTTTTAGGACGACCTGTTCGGAAAGGTCGGGTGCTGTTCATCCAACTTGAGGAATCGCTCAAGACAATCTCAGAGCGACTTCATCTAACGGGACTCGGTGACTCTGAGAACGAAGAAGTCAGCCTTCTTGCGAATTTTACTGACTCGTTGTTAATTGAACGATTGTTTGATATCACGAACAACTTAGAGTGGTTAACTCGGAAAATCGAAGAGTATCAGCCTTCTCTGGTGATCATCGACTCGCTTCGAATGAGTCAGCTTCGCACGGACGCCTCCGAGAACTCTAACGAATACGGAAAAGCGGTGTATGCACTGCAACAGGTTTTCAACTTTACAGGAACCTGCGGCGTGCTGATCCACCATATGAACAAACCTGCGGGTCGTAGTAACTCTAAAACCGGACTAGTGGAGCGCATTTCTGGTCACACCAGTATTTCCGCTGCAACCGATGGACTGATAGGACTGTACCGGGAAGATCCTGAGAGTCCTATACTGACTCTAAAAACGCTTCCAAGACAAGGATCGTCGGTTACGGTACGATATAGCCTTGAGATGGAAGACCAAGGCTTCTGGCGCATGGAGAAGGCGTATGAGGACACTCCTGCGCGGAAGCCGATCACCAGCAAAATTTTGCGCTTTCTAGGACAGTTTCCCGGTTCGAAGTTTTCCGATGCGTCGATCGCCCGTCAGCTAGGGGTTCCGGTCGGAGATGTTGAGTTCAAAACCTCGCTGAGATATCTGGTCAATGTTCAACTCATTTCAAATCAGCTTTCAGGGAAAACCTCGCTGTATTCGCTTCCGGCTGAATCGATGTGGGTCATTAACCCGACGAGTGTTATCGATTTGATTCCAGAAAGCAATCGAGACGCGATCGTAGATGCCAATACCTTGATGCGCTGTTCTACCAAAGCTTGTCTTCGAGCTGCGATCGAATCTTGGGACGAAGGAAGACAATCCCAAGCTAAGCAGCTTCTGCTAGCAGATGAACGGACTCGACTTCTGGAGTTGGTTCGATCGTGGGAGTACGAGGTTGGGACAGAGGTTTGGTATCAGGATAAAGTCTACGAAATTCAATCGATCGTGGAAGATGTCCCATCGCTTAGAGGGAATCAGTACTATCTATCCGGTCTCTCCGACCCGGTTCTTGAAATTGAATTGTCGTTTAATCACGGGGATATGGAGCCATTGCGTCTTCCTGCTCTAACCGAGGACGACGAACCAGCCGAAACCCTTGATCTTGAAGAGGTTGTGTTTGATGGCTTCTAAGCCGACTCACATTTCAATTCCTGCGTCACTGCTTGAAGGACTGTTGAATTGTTTAGACAATCAAAAGTTTATGCAGACTCCATTGTGTCAAGGATCGATGGAGCAAAAAATGCAAAAGCAGATTGACTATATCAACATGACCGCTAGAGCACTGTACCAGTCCCATGTTTTTTCTAATGACGAGGAACCATGAACTACTATTTTTCTGCAATTACGTCCGACATGACCGGGGAACTCGTTGCGATCGCGGTTGCTAGAGAAGATCGAGAATATCTACTCTGCATTAATCGCAGTCTCGATCGACAGAAACTCTGCAAAGCAAACTTAGATTTGCTTCAGCGACTTCCGTTAGAGCATGATTCATTCCTGGTCGGAAAGACCGAGTACACCGCTCCCAATCCTTGCTGGATGCCTCATGGTGCGATCGGACCTGCACTGATTCGGTTTGTGGGAGTCGATGAATTTCCGGTCTTTATCGGACATCAATGCTCAGAAGCCTGGTCCTCGGTCTTGAAGATATTTGGAGGGTCGTACAACACTCCTCATCATTTTCCTCGGTATGCGGTAGATATTGCGTCGATTCGACAGTTTGTGATCGACCAGTCTGATGCGTCGATCGCAGAGCCTGAATACTCCCGAAAATCGCATCTACTGGAAGAGGCAAGAGACATTCGAAATCGCTATCTCAACTTGAAACGGTTTTCCGTGTCCAAGCCATGCAGTTTAACGCCCACTATCTCGTAACACTGTCGAACGTTCGAAAAGCGATCGAGTATCTAGTTCACGATCGTCCTGAATACATCGGGACCGATACGGAGACAACAGGACTCGATCCCCACACATCCAAAATTCGACTAATTCAGTTCGCGTATGAACGCGGAACCCATATCGAAGTGTTTGTGATCGATTGTTTTGCGGTGCCGGAAGCCACCCAGCTTATCCAAAACGTGCTGCTTCCTCAAACCGTTCAGTCTACTTATGTCCTCCATAACGCAGTGTTCGATATTAAAATGCTGTGGTCGCACGGAGTTGGGCTAGATCGATCGAGAATCTTCGATACGATGTTAGCCTATACAGTTCTAGAGGCAGGTCTAGATGATCTGGCGGGATTGGAGCACATTGCGCTCGTGGAACTTGGAACGGTGATTGATAAGAGCGATCAGAAATCAGACTGGTCTGCACCTGTTCTATCGGAATCTCAGATTGCATATTCTGCCAAAGATGCGGCGATCCTGATTGAGCTAGCTCGTCGATTAAATGTGCGACTGAATGCAGAGCAGCTTCAGTCCGTTTTTCAACTGGAGATGAGAACGCTGTTCCCAACAGCGTGTATGGAGTGGTATGGCGTTAGATTAGACGTTGAGAAGTTAAACTCAATCCGTCCGATTCACGAACAGAAGGTGAAAGCCTGCGAGGAGTCTTTTATCGAATCGGTTCCCGATCGATACGAGCGCAAAAACTTGTTTGGCGAGGTTCTGGATTCTGGGTTTTCCATGACCTCTTCGGACCAGGTTCTAAAAACACTTCAGTCCCTGGAAATTCCAAACCCTCAATACGATCCAGATAGCCGAGACGAGAAGCTGCGATCGCAGCTGATTCCCTCCACTGGGAAAGATATGATCACGCTGCTGGACTGGAACGACTACCCTATCCTAGAAACGCTAAGCGATCACCGAAAAGCAACCAAGCTGTTATCCTCGTATTTCAAAACACTTCCCGATAAAATCAATGCGGTCACCAACCGCATCCATACCCACTTTCGACAGTGTGTTTCAACAGGACGGTTTAGCAGCTCCGGTCCGAATCTTCAGCAAATGCCTCGCGCCAACAGCGCAGACGATACTTCGGTGCGATCGTGTTTTATCCCAGAAGACGGAAACGTATTTGTGGGTGCGGACTACTCTCAGATCGAGCTTCGGGTGATTGCAGAAGTTGCGAACGATCCGGTCATGCTAGAAGAGTTCCTATCGGATCAAGATCCCTACGCAAACACGGCTGCGTATCTCAGCGGAATGACTTACGAAGAGTTCTGCGCTCTGGATAAACTAGAGTACAAAAGTCGTCGGCAAAAGTCAAAAGCGGTTCGACTGGGATATAACTACGCCATGCAAGCAGCGAGTTTTAGACTCTATGCAAAGCAACAGTACAAAGTGTCCATGACGCTTGCGGAAGCTAAGCAGAATCGAGCTAAGTATTTTGAGCTGTATAAAGAACTCAGCAACTATCACGCACGGTTTGAGCCGCGATCGACGCGAGAAACCAGAACATTAGAGCCGTACCGTCGTCGGCGTCGATGGCACACGTACCCAGGCATTCCAGCGTTAGCGAATGCTCCGATCCAGGGAACGAGCGGAGACATTACAAAATCTGCGATGTCGGTACTTTACCAGCGGCTGTATGACGACGGGTTCTCTCCGCTTCAGTCTCATGATGTGCGGTTGCTATTGACAATTCATGACGAATTAATTTGTGAATGCACGGCAGAGTTAGCGGACTATACGGCTGCGCTGCTGGAGCGAAGCATGATCGAAGCGGGACAAGAAGTGCTGAAGATTTGCCCCGTAACGTGCGAGGCAAAAATAATGAACCATTTAGGCGAGAAGGACTAGAATGGAGGATAGTTGCATGGGTGTTATCGGTTTCGGTGTGTTAGTAGGTGCTATTGTGCGGTTTTTATTTGGTCGCGATCGAACTACATCCCCAAATCCTGTTCCTGCTCATCTTCGATTAAAGGATCTATACGATCTGGGACGACGAATCGATCAGTGGAAGCGGTGGGGAAATCTAAGTCTCTATCAAGACATTGTGTTTGTGACGCCTTATGGCGGAGAGCTATTAATTCACGGTCCCTTAAACCTTCCGATCTTGTCTCAGTCTAAGCAAATCGAACTACACGGAACCCGGATTGTCTATTCCAGACAAGCCACCATCCGCGCCCGTAAGTTGAAAAATGTTGTCGATTTGGACAACTACCCGATTTACGAAGCAGCAAACGGAGTTCTGTTTGTCTTTCGGTACTCCGAGCTTACCGCTAACAAGCTGGCGGATAGTGGGGTATTTTCTACCCCTAACCTAGCAATTTCTATGCCTTCTACGTTTGAAGATGGGTTCAAGTCGTTCGCGTCAAACCTTCTCGAACAAGTCAATGCGGTTGCGTCAACAGGTCAAATCAACGATCCATTGTTCACGATTAGCTTGGTGAACCGGATCGTTGAAGCTCAGCGGCTTGCGTTTATCCAAGGAACGCAAGCGCGTGACGATAACCCTACCGCAACGACCCTGGAGGAAATGCAGGAGGTTGATTAACGTTCGGTCGAGGATTTGAGGTGAAACTTCCGGGAGCAGGAGCTGTGTTTCTCAAGTTATTTAACCCTTTTAATAGTTCCGGGTTTTTATTGAGCATTGCCAGCTTCTTGCGCTCATCTTCTTGAAGTTTTGCCTGCGATCGCGTTGTTGCATCGGGGATTACTAATCCTGCAATCATCGAGGCGGTTCCGAGTCCGTTCATCGCTCCTAACGCACTGCCGCCGACTTTCTTAATCGCTTCAAACCCAAAGATACTGATCGGGGAACGAGATAATAGTTTCATAGGTGTTATCTATAGTAATTTTAGTATATCAATACGATGTGTTAAGCTTGTAATAGCTAAACATATTCCCATGATCACTAAATTAACTTTTAAGTACTCAAGACTAAAAGTTAATGCGTCGGTACTACCTCTGTTTGTCTCACTTCGTCCAGACAACCGAGTGACGATCGACGTAAAAGCAGGTGTAGATATTGAAAAGCTATTATCCGTCGTGTCCCAGTGGTTTGAGAATCTGACCCCTGATGTAAATCTTTAAGGACTATTTATGACTCATAAGACTGCGCTGTTGGACGTTCCTTCTCGGAAGTTCGATTTGCTCAACCGGATGCATCAGCATCCGTATATTGGAGTTACAGGTCGCGTTTCCGACTGGCTCCATGACTCTAACTCTCGCTACCCTGTGTCCTGTACAGCGCTATCGGTCGAAGATTCGATGGAGGGACCCTACGGTATTGAATATAGCTGGCTGTATGCGTCTAAATCTCTTCGATACGGAGCTGGGGTTGCGATCGATCTTTCCAAGCTGCGCGAAAAAGGAGCGGATAACGGTCAAGGACTTGTCGCAAGCGGTCCAGTCTCGTTTGCGTCTGCCTACTCAACCGAGAATGACATTCTGCGTCGAGGCGGGAAGTTCAAGAACGGTGCTGTAACCGTGTACCTGGATGCAACGCATCCCGACATCGAGGAGTTCCTGACCGCTGATATCGGCGGATGGAGCAAGAAAGCGGTGTATGTGGACGACAACCCTTCGTCTCCAACGTTCATTATGAACTATCCAGGAGTTGTTGCAAAACTACTGGATGCAGTTCGCTCTGGAACGGTCTGGTTGGCTAAGAAGCGTTGGTATGATAGCGTTTCCAAACAGTCCGTGAACTATGAAACCGATCGGCGACTCTACTCCAACGTCTGCATGGAGATCTTGGTTGAGAGTCGTGGGACGTGTCTACTGTCCCACGTTAACCTGGGTCAATGCACGATCGAAAATCTGGTCGAAGCGTTTGAAACAACGATGCAGTTTCTGTGCGATCTGCATCCAATTACAGGTGCCGGAGATGATAACTACTATCTCTCTCCTCGCGTCGATAAGCAAGTTGGTTTAGGCGTATTTGGACTCGCGAATCTGCTAGCTCGATACGATATCCCGTATGCTAGCCTTGCTAACGTGCTGCATTACCTCACAACGAATCAGGACATCCCAACTCGGACGTATACTCGTCGAACCATCAAGCTTGCACGAACGTTGGTTAGAGCCTACAAAGCAGCGGCGCGAGTCGCCCGGAAGCATCGGATGAAACGTGCGTTCACGATCGCGCCGACCGCTTCCGCTTCTTACCGCTACCAGGATCTCGACGGATATACCTGCGCTCCTGAGATTTCTCCTCCGGTTTGTCACCCTCAGACCAAGATGACCGATCGCGATTCCGATGAAGCGGCGTTGAACTATCAGTACCACCCACACTCGGAAACCGCAGAAGAAGTCGGGGTAGAAACCTACACTAAACTTGCGGAATGCTGGCAGCGCTTGATGGCTAGAACAGGACTCGCGCATTCAATTTCGTATAACGTGTGGAATACCTGTCCCGTAGACGAAGCCTGGTTCCAGGACTGGCTGATGTCTCCGCTAGTGACGACGTACTATCGACTCATGATCGAGCAGAGTTATGTCGATAAGTCGTCGATTGGTGAAGAGGACTCGGACGGTTTCTTTACGGTTCAACCGGATGCTGAGCCAAGCGATCCGTACAAAGAGAAGAACGTCTGCACAGCTTGCGCGGAGTAATAGCCTAGAGATGTAGGTTAAACCTGTGATTTCGATAGAGAGGGGTAGAGTCAATGTAACAGACTCTACCCCTCTCGCTATAATGGGGAGAGTAATAAAATCTATAGTTATGACCGTCTATCAAAAAGCGAATCTGGCTCGAAAGGAATGGAAGCCAGTTTCTCCGACTCGCCTTGAATCTTGCACGAATGGGGCTGAAGATACTCTTTCTCGCTGTCTAGCGCTGAGAGTGTTAGAGCTTCCCGTAAAGACGTTGATCTTAGATGGTTTAGAGAGAACTGAAAAGGCGCTTCTGACTGAAGAAGCGATCGAAACGCTGCTCCGGAACACTCAAGACGAGGAGCGGCACGACACTGCACTTGCAAACTGCACAGCGGTATTTTCTAACTATGATTCAAGCTATGAAGAAGAGGCAAATGCGATCGCACAGCGCTGGATGGATCACCCGGATCACTGGGCAACGAAAGTTGCCACCTTAGAAAACGGAGTGTTTTTTGTAATTCTGCCGATTTATCGACAGTTCGGTGGACCGTCGCTTCGAGTTACGTCTGTCGATATCTCGTCTGACGAGAGAATTCATGTTCAGACCCATCGGCATACGGCAAAATTGATCGGTCGTCGTCCTTCTGCCTCCTTGGATCGTCTTCGTCAAGACACGGTTGCGTGGTTTTTAGAGCGTTTCAAGGTGCCTGGGTTTTCTGCCGCTTCGTTTCAAAAAGCGTCAGACGAATTGATGCGAAAAGGAATTACGCAGGAACTGGATTTCACAAAAAGCTACCAGCTTCCCGCCTTTTTTGAACGGGATAATAAGTCCCTCCCTTACTACACTGCATAGTTCCGTTTTTACACGGAGCATCTTTTCGGTATTATCGGGGTACTATAAGCGTATGAAGACACCGAGATTCACTCGCGTTTTCTATGTCGCTCAAGTTACCCCGATAATAAAGATTTGCGGCTACACCTTCACGCTGCAAGAAGCCGAGCTACTGAGCGAAACGATCCGTCACGTCACCGGAACCGCAGGTCGGATTATCGAGTTTTCTAGGGAGGAGATAGAGAGTTACGAGTTTCCTAGATAGAACTACTATAGAAAATGCCTACCGATCTTAAACGTGTTATTGAAATCGTCGGGGTACACCTCGACAATTTCGCTAAATTCGCAACTGCCTTGGATAATTGTCCAGACTATGACTCCGATCAACTCGATCAAGTCGTGGTTTCGGTGACTCAATTAATGATCCGCTCCGGGGATATTGTCCTCCACGCACTTCAGTCCGACTTTGCTGGATCGTCTGAGGAGATGGATGTTTATACGTTTAATCTAGATGAGCTAGATGAAACGTTCGATGAATTAGACGAGGAGGGATAGTTATCGCTACTGTTGTCGATCGCTTCGAACGAATGGTTCGTCGCCTAAATTACTCTTCAATCGTTATCCACCCTATTAATGTCGAACGGATCATGCGGTGGTCCGTCTCAAAGATGCCGGAAGTGGTCGATCAGCTTCAGCCTAGAGGCTGGGACTTGTCGAAAGATGACACCTGGACTGAAACCGTGTTTATCAGTACGCAGCTCCGATGGTACAACCGAAATGTTGCGCTGTTTCTAACAACGTCCTATGTCGATTTCAATCTTGCAGCGGACTTAATCCAAACCCCGACCTTCGCAACGCTTCGTCAGACGCTAGGACTAGACGTACATGCGGCGATCCTCTTGAACTCGGTGGTCTTTCCTCAACCCGAAGATCTTGACGTGTTTTATTGCGGGTTTGATTTTAAGACGGGGTATGGTGCGATCGATTTTAGTCACTACGATTCTGAAGAGAATCTAGAAGAAGAATACTTAGAAGACTGGGGATGGCTGTCTGATTCTTCTGAAGTTTCTCCAGAATGGAGCAACATGCAAATTGTTAGAGCCTTTTCACGATGAGAAAATATACCCGAAAAACAGTGCCAGAACCCACCCCGATCGCTCCGATTACTACGATCGAACGATTGAAGGCATCCGCAGAAACCGTTGAGTCTGTTCTAACGATCGAGCTTGAAAAGCTTCGATCGATGCTAGAGGGAATTCAAACGCTAAAAAAGCAGGAGACCCCCTTGAAGAAAAGAATCGCGGTATTGGAACTTGCACTATCCAAGCTCGTGTCGGATGCTCCGGTCTCTACCGATCCTCCTGCCCGTAACACAGTCCCGAAACACGTACCTCCTCAAGAGGACGCTGAGCTTGATGGAATTGATTTGTCGGACTTTAGCGATCTAGATCCTCCTTCTGAATAAGTAGTCCGATCGGCTCCAAAAGGATTGCTCGTATACTGAAAATATGAAAAAATCCATCAATCCATTACTAGCGTCTATCTACTTCCTGTCTTTCTCTCCAACGACAGTAGCAGAACTAGACGCTCCTGCGATGGTATCTCCTGTCACAAGTCCAGGGTATATATCCTCTGACTTTTCACCTCGAAGATGTATTTATTCTCTGGGTCGATGCGCCCCTCACTGGGGCGTTGATTTAGCGGTCCCAGAGGGATCTGCCATTGCCTCTGCTCATGAAGGGGACGTTGTGGTTGCAGGATGGTACGGGAGCTACGGGAACACGGTGATTGTCTGTTCGGGTCGGTACAGGACGCTATACGCTCACCAATCCAAGGTGCTAGTTAAGGTGGGAGACAAAGTGACCCAAAGCCAACTCATCGGACTTGTTGGATCAACCGGACTCTCGACCGGACCGCATCTTCATTTTGAGTATCAAATCCAAAAAGCAGGGAGATGGCAAGCCGTAAACCCTGCTCCGTTTATCACGTTTTTTGATTCAACTCCAGCCGATCCAAAGTCAATCCACTGATTCGTGTTAAATCCACCTCTGTTCGAAGACGATTTGCTTAATCTAGCTATCAATGTCTACGCTGATCCGTTTTTTGCCAGTAAGCGATCGGATGAGTGGTATACGCCTTACGATCCCTATTTAATCAAGGTTAAGAATTGCTTAGAAGGGATCGAGTTAGATCCAGCGTCTTGTTATGAAGCAAACCGCATTTTAGGAGCCGATCGGTACTATACCCAGGAAATGGACGGTCTATCGCAAGCCTGGGATGCGCGATCGGTGTTCTGCAACCCTCCGTTTTCACTAGCCAAGCCGTTCCTTCAGAAAATGATTCAGTCTTACCGAGACGAAGCGTTTCAGGAAGGGATTTTTCTATGTAACGCCGCAACCTCGGAGCGGTGGTTTCAAGACGCTTATAACTATCCGATGTGCTTTACAAATCATCGGATGCGGTTTGTCGATCAGTACGGGAATATTGGAAAAGCGAATACCAAAGGTCAGGTGTTTATCTACTTCGGTACTCGCTTAGAACGGTTCAATCAATCCTTCTCGTCGATCGGTCGAGTTATGGTTTCGGTTTGAGAGTTTCTAAAAACTCATCAATCCATTGAACCACTAAAGCACTTACGGGATTTGTCTCCGGCGTATCTCCTCTTGAGATGGCTGTAAACAACTTCTCCGCTGGTCGATCCGCATTCGCTTCGATTTCATATAGTTCTTGATAGCTTGTCTCTCTAGAATTTGCGATCGTACCTACAAGGCAGGCGCAAGATCCGCTATACACCGACCCATCAATCCGCCCTTCTAGAAGTGCTGCTTTCAGGTATCCGATATCAGGGATGGCGCAGCACAAGATATCTAGAAAATCTTCTTTGATTTCTTCTGTGTTAGAGGTCGCTAAGTCAACCCCTTCAAACAGGACTCTTTCTAGCGATGCTCCGCTTAACATCGCCCCCTCTAATTCACACCCCGACAGGTCTGCAAAAGTCAGATAACTATCTATTAGATTCGTGCTGTTAAGAACAGCACCCTCAAGGATAGCGTGTTTCATGTTAGTGAGGCTTGCATCCGCACCTGTTAAGTTTGCGTCCTGAAAACAAACAAAAACCATCGACGACCCGCGCAAGCTAGCCGACTGAAAGCTTGCAGAATGAGCAAAGGCGTTATGCATACTTACATTCTTCAGGCTAGCCTGACTAAAATCCGCCTGTTCCAAATCCGATCGAGATAGAACAGCATGATCGAGTTGAGCCTCGATGCAGTTAGCCGACTCAAGAACTGCATTAAATAGGTAAGCGTATCGAAGACAGGCTCCTTGTAGAGATGCGCGTCGTAGAAAAGCTCCCCGCATTCGAGCGGCTCTAAGGTCCGCTAAATTCAGATGAGTTGCCTCCATTACCGCGTGGTTTAGGATCGCTGACGCTAGACAGGCACCCGACAAGTTAGCCTCACTAAGATCGGAGCGGGAAAGATTTGCGCCTCTTAAATTTACATTTGTGAGTACCGCTCCTCGAAGATCGGCTCCTCTGAGGTCCGCTCCAATCAAAGACGCTCCTGAGAGGACTATCTGCTTACCTTTTGGGTCTTCATCGTCCCTAGATTCCCACCAAAGCAGGTGCTCCGCTAACTCCTGTTTGCTAATCATCCGCAACTCCTGAAATATTAGCTGTTTCTACTGGAAGAGTGGACACGAACTCATCTATCCATTGAACAACCAAAGCGCTAACCGGATTCGTGTCGGGGGTGTCGCCTATAGCAATAGCGGTAAACAACTTCTCCGCTGGTCGATTGGAGTCTGCGTCTATTCCTTTCATTTGTCTATAATTTACTTCTCTGGCGTTCGCGACTGTGCCTACAAGGCAGGCGCATTTTCCGTCGTAGGACAAACCATCGATTCTTCCTTCTAGAAGCTCTGTTTTCAAGTAGTCAATCTCAGGTATCGCGTACCTCAGAATATCTAGAAAATCTTCTTTGATTTCCTCCATGTCTGCAAGTTCAAGATCAACACCGTCCCAGCTAACAGACTCCAGAGATGATCCTGTAAGTACGGTATTTGCCAAAATACAACCATCCATACCCGCAAAATTTAAGAAGCAGTTTGTCAAATCAGCATCAGTTAGATTTGCATCTTCTAAGTCAGATCTCTTCATAATAGAATCAGATAGATCCGCGTTCGTTAAATCCGCATCACTAAAACATGTAGAACCTAGGCAAGCTTCACCCAAGCAAGCACCTCGAAACTTTGCAAAGCTAGCAAAAGCATTGTTCAGATAAACGCTCGTCAAGATGGCTTTGTTCAAGGTTGCATGGCGTAGGTTCGCTCGACTCATAATAGCAGAGCATAAATCTGCTTCTGTCAAATCAGCGTACTCAAGAACTCCGTCCGATAAACAAACTTGGCGAAGACATGCTTTTTGCAAAACGGTATGGACCAGTCGCGCTCCCTGCATGTTAGCTAAGCTTAAATCCGCGAGCCGCATATTCGCATGATCTAGCACTGCCTGTCTCAAGTCAGCACTTTCTAGGTATGCGCCTGACAGATCTGCTTCACTAAGGTCGGCGCGATAGAGGTTTGCGTCCTTTAGATTCGCATCAGTCAGTATCACCCCTCTTAAATCTGCCCCAGCTAAATCGATCCCGATCAGAGATGCACCCGGCAAATTAATCCGCTTTCCTTGAGGAGATGCGTCATTTCTGGAGTTCCACCACAACCGATGCTGAGCTAGATCTTCTGCGCTAATCATAAGCAACCTCTACATAAGCTAAGGAACCGTATCAACGATCACCGTTGAACTGTACTGAGATACCGAGTTCCCATTGAACCCGTAAATCCTAACATAATATGTCTTGGTTCCAACCAGTCCCGATACGATCGCTTTGGTTCCTGAGAGAAACGATACCTGGTAGTCCGTATTTAGCAGCGGGAAGGTGGATGACTCGCTGACCTCGATGTAATATCCGGTGGCTCCTGCCACCCCCGACCATTGCAGAAGTGCCTCATGCTCGTTCAGAGGTGTTGTTCCTGTAATTACGGGAGTTCCTATCAGTGTCGCCGCAGGAGCGCTTAGCGAGGCTGTTTTAGCGGTTAGCGTGGACGGGTTCGATCGCTTGTTCGAAGAGAGTCCGTAGACACGCACGTAATAGGTTGTGTTGGGGTCCAGGTTCGGGATCGACTGGACCCCTGATCCGGTTTCTAGGTAGCTTGATACCAAGAAATCCGATCGTCTAGAATATTCGATTCCGTACTCCGAGTACGTTGCCGGAAGCGTTAGCGTGATCCGATCGTGCAGCAGCGTAGGAGCCGGAACGGACGGGACGATCAGCGTCCCCTCGAACACGGCTGCTTGAACCGTATCGTATCTCTGTGTTCTGAAGGACATCGGAGGGACTGAAACGTATTGACCTGCTGCACTCAATGCAGAAAGTTGAGCAATATACACCGTACCAGGCTCCAAATTTTCTACTAGGATCGACTGATTGCTTCCGATATCTCGCGGAAACGCATAGCCTGGGACAGACTGCGCTTGACCCGCTACTTGTTTTTGCAGTTTCAGCTTATAGTTCGTGAGTTTACTTTGAGTCCATCGCAGCTTCGCGGAGGTGGACGTGACCATCGGGTAGATCATTAGGACCGACGAACCGCAGGTGTCAAGACGGTTGCTTTTTTCACTCGTGGTTCCGTTTTCGACAAAGTATCCTCGAATATACACCCCCTCTGGAAGATTTAGGAGATAGTCGATCGAGTATTGATTTGCCGTGGAGTCGATCGTTTGAGGTGCATGTCCCGGCAGCAAGAACTTAAAGTCTCGATCGGTCGAAACCTCGATCCGATTACATGATCCGACCCATGCAATCGATCGACCGTCTCCGGCAAAGCTCAAGACCGGAGGAGCGCTCCGAGTGGAAAATGAATACACGCTAGAGGTTTTTCGATCTCCGGTCGAGGTAATTCCTGTCAGCGTATAGTTGTAGGTTTGTCCGGGTTCTAGAAACAAATCCACTCGATAGCTCGACACGTATCCGATGCTTCGCTCTGCGTAGAATCCATTTCCTAAGTACGTTGAATCCTGCGCTTTTGAAATCGATAACAGATAATCAGAAAAAATCCCGTTCAAACTTAGATTTAATCGAATCGAGGATGCAGTAATCTCGCTGGGGGTTAATGCGATCGGAGCAGGCAGGTCTGCGGTTGTTGAGGCGCTAAGCGGGAGAGACGGCAAGCTTCGAAGGACTGCATTAAGTCCCATCACCCGGACAAAGTATCCGGTATTCGGCGTTAGATCCTCGAATCGCAACTGATCGACATCTCCAACATACTGCTCTACCAGAACAGTGCTAAACGTGGTTGTGTCCGAGAGTTGAACCCGATAGCTCGACGCATAAGATCGTTTAATCCAGACCGCTGTAAACCCGGTTGACGTTCGACTGACAGGCGCAAGTAGTTGAGGTGCTGCTAACGTTGTTGAAACGGTTAACGTAGACAATACGGACGTTACATAGGCGCTTCCTTGAGCGGCGGATAACGCTTGAAGTCTTAGGTAATAGGCTGTTCCCGGAACTAAGGTGTCAAGAGTTGCGCTGGTCCCCAGGCTTGTAATCGATCGATCGATTGTTGTAAATGTCGGGGAAGTAGACGCTTCTATCTTATAGCTGGTCGCTCCTGGAACAGCTCCCCAATCCACAGTGGCTTGGGTGGTGTCAATCTGCCTAATTTGGGTGATGACAGGAGCGGCGATTGTGGAGGAGAGTCCAGGCTGTGTTTGAATATCATCTAGTGTTGTAAAGCTCACCACGTTACTATTTCCTGAAGTAGTCGATCCTGTAATCGATCGGACTCGATAGAAATAGGTTGTCTGCTCAACCAGGACCGGAATATCAAAATTATCGACATTCCCGGTCGCTATATTTGATAAAACAGGGTTCGTAAATGCACTATTATCCGCAACGTCAAGTCGATAGGTTGTCGCACCTGAAACTTTTATCCAGTTTGCGGTTGCCGTAATAGCGGTTAGGTTTGTTACGCCGATCGAGATCGGCTCAGGTAGATCTGACTTTGTGGTAAAGGTGAACAGCACCGGAGAGGAAAGGGACATCGCGTTAGAAGATGTTACCTTGCCGTAGTAAGTTGTTCCTGGCGATAGCCCTGCGACCGAGATAACCCGATAATGCACCCCGTTTTCTATCGCAATACTTGTATTGTCTTGACGCTGAAAGGTAAGCTGATCGTACAGAAGCTGACTAAAATCGCTGACTGTCGATAGACTTATCTTGTACTCCCACGGATCAGGTTCTTGAATTGGGTCAACAACCCAAAGCTGTAGCTGTGTTGTAGACGAAGCTGTTCGATAGATGATGGGATCGATCGCTGGACCTGTGGCTGGAAGAACAGTACTTCCGGGGGTCGTAATCTTCAGCGGATCGGAATATTCAGACTCTTGGGTGTCGGTAACGGCTCTCACCCGAATATAGTAATCTGTCCCAGGAAGAATGCTCATGATCCAATCACCTCGCCATAAAATTCAATCTGTCTAATCTCCATCGACGGGGGAGTGCTTCCCCGAAACCCTGCGGTTAATGCATCGATCCAATACAGCGGGTAAAAGTCTGGGCTAGGAGTGTCGTAAACCCGGCTCAGCGATGCAGCCGTGTTTCCGTAATAGTTTCCGGTATAGTTTTGGGACACCCCTGATAAATTAGCAACCGCTACCCAGCTTGGGGACACAATAACTCGACTATCCGGGCTGTTGATCGACGCTACCCCGTTCGCATCCACGATATTTCCAATACTGGGATACGAAATCAAGGGACCGAAATCTTTTGCCGCTCGAATACTGAGCGCATCGGGTCGGTAACTTGCAGAATTACCCCACTGAATAAAGATCGATTCCAATTTAACTTGAATCGGCTGATTGGTGCTCCAGTTGTAAAACAGAATCCCTAGTGAGTTCTGCGCGATCGCCCCTGAATTTGAGTAGAACGTGCTTGAACCTGCTACGTTTTTATCCATTATCCAGAACGACGAACCGCCCCAACCTGATAATGTGACAAAAGAAATGCGCCGAGGTCGAGGGGCTTGAGGCGCGATCGGAGCGCTATATGATGCGGTTCCCATCTCACTGCCAAGATACTGCAAGATTCCGTTCTGGGGAACCGTCGTCGTGGACGGTTTAGCAAAAATAACCGCAGGCTGAAAGCGATCAAACCGACCCTCGGTTGTGACAACCCATCCGTTTGCAGGTCCAGTATAGCGAAGCTGCACCTGCTGACGTTCTTGGTAGAATTGATAGTCCCACGCGGTCCCATTGATCAAGTACGGTCCTCGACGCACGATCGCTTTTTTGAGCAGGTCCGTTACGCCGCTGTAAATTAAATAGATTGTTGTTCCGATCGCAGCTCCGGTTGGCAGCGCAAGATCAACGTTTCCGCTGGTGCTGGTTAAATCGATAATATATCCCGCGTCCGGTGCAAGCGTCGTGCTTGCGGTCAGCGTTGTCCACAAAATCGTAGAGACCGGAGCGACAGCATATTGCCGAAACCATCGACCCACTCCGCTGTTTGGGGAAATTACATTTACATTGTCGGCGGCGCTTGTTGAAGCCGGATCGGACCCGAACCAAGCTCGTTCGGATACGACCCAGCGCAGTTTTGGAGAGGCAGCAGAAACGGCTTTTAGAGAAACTAGATTATCAACAGATACACTACTCATGCTGGATTAAAATAAACTATCCCATACGGTTTCATCGATCGTATCCCAATCTGCCGTACCACCCCCGGAAGCGGATGGAGCGGTTAGCTGGATAATCCCCTGACCATCATCGTAGTTAATGGTGATATTAGATGATTGAAGGGAGGTCGCCAAAATGTCTTGGACCGCTTCTGTAAGTCCTATAATCACTGCGGCATTGTGAGTGTGTGCAGATTCTGCTTTATTTTGTAAGGTCGTCACCAACCCGTTAATTTTGGAAATTGCGATATTAGCGTTTGCCGCAATATGCGTATCTGAAATAGTGCCGGGTAATAAATTGATTGAGAAGGTGTTTGTAGTATCGGAGTAGCTAAAATCTAGGGTTACACTGTCTTGAAAATAGTTTCCGATTGTGTCTTGAACATATTCAAACAAATCTAAAATATCGCTCGATACAATCATCGATCGCATCCGATACCACCGACCTGTTCCAACGGTCGGTGTAATGTAATTCAATCCATCATCTGGGTTTGTCGCACTTGCGAAAAACATATACCAAGACGATGTTTGTTGAACGGCTCGGATATAGCGATCGGCGCGAATCGAGGGATCAATATCTTTGAGATTTGCGAGTGTTGAAACACTGTATCCAGTCGATGCAGGCATTAGCTAAGACCGTCCCATATTGCAGTATCTAGCGAGTTCCATCCCGATTCGTCGAGCGCATCCCAACTTAAGGTAGTGCTAGTTGGAAGCAACGACGCGATCGCGTTAATGTGGATGTCATCGATTTCAGGAGTAAACAACAGCATGTGTTGCAAGGTTCCGTTTAGAGGTGTATTCGAGGTGCTTCCCAGATAAAACTCCCCGAAGAAATTATCGGACAGGTACCCCCGATCGGAATTAAACCGGATTGTCGGAATGCTTCCCACGATCGCCCTACTCTTTCCGTACCGGATGTTGTGAGAGATTGAGAAAAATGAGTCCGTTATAGCGGCTGCGCCTAACCTTAATTCATTTAGAAGATTCAGCAAACTAAATTGCTGAGCGGCTTGAGCCGCTTCATATCCATACTCCAGTAGCTGCGGCTTCGAACTATCTAACTTTCTCCATCCCAACAGCGATCCATCAAACGGATTCTCTGCGTTAACTTGAAAGATGACCGTATAGGAACTAGCACCGACCAGCAGATTGTTCATCACCGGATTAAATCGCTTGTTTCCCGTAAACTGCACCCCTAACCCTCCGATAGACGGAGCTAGGGTTGGATCGGTTTGCCGAAAATCATACGCTGGATTTAAGAGCTGATTTTTCCATCTCAGCTCTGTATTAGAGGTAGCAAAGCTAGAACTATCCAGTCCGTTCAGCCACACTTTCGCGGGAAGCGTATGGGTTTGAATATAGGTTAGAACATCACTCATTCAAGCTTAGTTTATGTCCGGTATAGGCAATCGCGATGGCATCCGCAATATGGGACGACTTCACCGAGAGTTCGAATCGAGATCGAACTGCATCAATCACCTGTTCTTTTTTCGCGTTTCCGTTTCCCGTAAACTCTTTTTTAATAGCTTTTGGGGACAATGGAAATGCAGGAATTTTGCGCTGATCGCAAACCAGTTTCTGAATTCCAATTAGCTCCAGGGTAACTGTGTTTTTCCCGATCGTTTTTGCCGTGAAAAACGGCTTTTCGATATAAACGGCTTGCGGATTCCACTCTGTAATGAAATCACAGAACAATGTGTAGTAACTGGAGTACGACACAAACTTCTGCTCTACGCAGTAAACAGGTTCTTGTCGTTCAGGATCGAACACCGAAAGTCCGATGTGTTTCACACCGCTATCAATCCCAAGGACGTATGGCATACTATAGGTAAATAATGATAAGACATGAAACCCACTTACAGTATAGTCCCCTTTAGTGGGGCGAATAATTTTCTACCGATCAACGTCGCTTCGATCACTTCAACGGCTCCTACTGCGCTACATACCTGCGATGCTGTTAATTTTGACGAAGTATGGCTGAATGCTTACAACTATTCAACGAGCGATGCTGTGTTAACGGTCCAACTTGGAGGATCAGCCTCGCATCAAAAACTGAGTATTGTCGTCCCGTCTGGTCGGGGACTGGTTCCGGTGCTAACGGGACAAACGTTTAGCGGATCAGCCGCTATCACTGCTTATGCTAGTACTGCGAACGCGATCGCGCTAACAGGTCGAATTAACCGAATTATCTTTATTTGATCATGTATCGCCATCGAAGAGAACCGCTACCTGCTCCGATCGTAGCTGCTCCTGCTCCCGTTACCGTTAATCCCTACAGCGAGGTAGATACTTTGTATCTACCGTTCACGTCGATCGTGGAGTTGACTCCTTATTCATCCTCGAATGTCACGATTGAAACGATTAATTCTATAAACGGAGTCGGATATGCTCGACTTTCTAATGGATTTATTAATCTAGGATCTGTTTCTCTGGGGTTTAAGTGGACGATCGAAGGGTGGTTCAATTTGGTCTCGACCACCGCTTCATTATGGTCGATCGGATCAGAGTTTGCAGTGTCCTATCGTCAGTCCAGTTTGCGCTTTGAGATCCAGCGTCGAATCTACGGCTCAACGTTTGAGACAATCCCTATTCCGTTTGCAGGACTATCCCCAGGATGGCACCACATCGCGGTTTGCCGCCAGCATAATCGATTACAGGTTTATGTTGATTTGGTGTTGGTGCAAGAGATTGAATTTAACTATTCGGTGTTGCCAGGAGTGTTTATCTTGGGACAAAATGCAATCACCGGGACTCGACTTTCGGCTTCAATTAGCGGATTTAGAATTAATTCAACCGCGCTATATCCCTCTGCAACATCACGCGGACAAGTTTTAGAGGCTCTAAAACCCGTGCAGGTGAACCAAGTCGATCACGATCGGTTTGAATATAAGCAAATTCATCTCAACGCGATCGATGCAGCAGGAGGTTCCGCACTCCTACCAAATTCGGCTTCTACGACGTATGACGCGGCTCAAGGGTGTTGGGTCATCGCTCCCTCGAATGGGGTGTTGGATTGGCGAATCGATGACCGAGGACTCACGATCGTTCCAGATGCATCCTCGGAGCTGGGACCAACGTATACGCTAGAGCTTGCGTTTAAGATTCCGCTAAACAGTTCCGATATCACGATTCTATCGAGCTGGGACTCTCCGAATAATCGACTGTACTATGTGCAGTACGAAGCGACGACTCAGCAACTGTCCCTAAACTATACGACGACAGGTGCGCTCGTGACTCGGCTCGTTCTGGGTCTTGCCACTCGAACCGATTGGGATACGGTTGCGATTCAGGGATTAGAAACAACAACGGAACTGTATCTAAACGGAAAGAAAATTTCAACCTTACCTTTTCTACTGCGTCAACCGATCAGTCTTCGGTATCGGTTTAACGTGAATGCAGACGCCGGAACGACGATCGGGACGACGCTGTATCTCAAAACTTTCTCTGTGCTGAACTGTGCTCGATTCGCGCAGGACTATATTCCCTACACCTTGTCTGATAAGGTCGTCGAACCCCCATTGTCCAGCGCGATCGTTCGATACCATGTTCCCGACTCTCGATCGGCTCTTCCGGTCGAGACGGTTGATTTTGATTTGGTTGGATCAGCTCAACTAACTCCGGGAACAACCGCTATCTACACGGTTCAGCAAAAAGGAGCGCACCGATCAGCGGTGCCGTATCGAGTCTCGATCGAGTTCCCCAGTCAAGACGAACTATCGTCTACCGATTTACAGGTCGATCCGTTTACAATCGTGGCTCTGGGTGATGTCTCTACTCAAATCAACCTGCTGTTAAAACTATTCACCGTTAACCCCTTTAAGCGATCGTTTACGCTGGTGGTTTCGAACCGCTGGTACCGTCGATCGATTCAAGTTTCAGTCGTTGATGCTAGACCCTACACCACCACTACTGTAACGGCAATTCAAGGATATCTGGACGGATATTTAAGTCGGACTGGAGGGATTGGATCGCTTCCCAACATCACCAATACAAAAACAGCGTCCACGATCGCGGCTAAAGTCGAAACCGACCTATACGGAACCGCTTATCGATTTCAATCTCCGCTTGATAAGATAGCCTTATCGTCTAGTTTGTCCGGGGTTCGAACGATCGTGTTGCTGTATCGAGAGCTAGCCCTAACCCCGAACCGTCAGTACGTTGGACATTCTACGGAATATACGTTTAACGGTGGACCGCAAGGGGAACTCGTTGGAGATCTGATTACTCAATCGTCTAGCTATATTCCAGGACTCTCCGTACCCGGACGGTTCTCAACTTGTAAACTTTCAGGAAGCAACTCCACGATTGTTTTAGTTGATGATTTCTCGAACGAGGTCTTGATTTATAGTCGAAACCCTTCTGGAGTCTGGGATAACGATCCAACCATTCTTCCGATCGATCCAGTCGATGCGGCTGCGCTCCAAGGCGCAGCATTAGCGCTGAATCAAGCCGGAACCTGTCTGGCGATCGGATTTAAGAACGGATACAACGGGGAAGGTATGGTCCAGGTCTGGAAAAAGACTGGAGCGGGATGGATGAAGGATTTACAGATGGGAAGTCCAGTACCATCTCCTTATCTCGGAGGCTTTGGATATCAAGTTGCACTCTCAGAATCGGGAACGACGCTAGCCGTTTCCGAAGTCGGATCAAGCAAGGTCTACTTGTTTGAAAAAACAGCACTTTGGGACGCATCCCCCCTTCATACCTTTGTCGGAGCCGGACGATTTGGGTTTTCACTATCACTGAATGCGCTGGGAACCGTTCTAGCGATCAGTGCAGTCGATCTAAACACGACGTACATCTATACGAAAACACCTGTGTGGGGATCGATCGAGGAGCAGATTCCTTTTTCAGGATCGGTGTCCTTGCATCCCTTCGAAAACACCTGTTTAATCAGCAATTTAACGACCCATTCTGCCAAATTATTCAGAAAACAGACCACATGGGATGTCGTTGCAGACTTTAACAACTCCCTTCCCTTATATGCCTCAGCGAGTGCGCTAGACAATGACTCAAACGTGTATATTGCCTCCCCGAACGAGCAGAAAATCTACAAGTATCCCGTGAGTTCAAACTGGATAGTCCCCGAAGTCCTTCCCGGAGGTGGAACTAGTGCGGGATATGCAATCTCTGCGAACACGGTGTCCGTGCTGCATTCGAACTATACCGACACCGCAACGTTGATTACCTATGACCAGACCGCAGTTCCGTCTCAAATGGCACGGGTCCGTCAGAATGGTCAAACTGTCGCGATCGGAGCAGCCTTAACGGTAGAAGACGTGTCTTTGTTGGTCTTCCAAACAACAATTCCGCTGGATATTGATCAAATCGGAGCCGGAAACACCACGAACGGACTCAATGGACTCTTTTTAGGAGCAATGTTCTATGACAAGCTGCTGTCTACGACACAGCTCTCGTCGATCGAGCTGTTCTTGCGAAAATACCTGATGCTCCACCGCTACGGAAGCTATTAAACTGGTAATGGTAGCGCTATTTTCTAGCATGAAACACAACTATAGATACATGTGCAATTTTAATGCACGAGATTTTTTGTTTGATACTGCGATCGGAGCCGGAGGAGGACTACTCGGAGGGTTAACCTATGTCCGCATTAAGCGAAATAACGGGGAGTTAAAAGACGATCGAGATGCACTGCATGAAGTAGCCGCGCAGACTGCTGCCGGAACCGCAGCCGGAGTAGGAGGACATCTCCTCAGACGCCTCGTTTTCCGATCGTGATATAGTATCTGACATCGTTCGAGACGAAACTATGCATAACCGATGCCAGACCTGCCCTGTTTGCGGAATCGAAAAGACAGACACAGGATTTGTCTGGAGCAACAATCAAAAACCTGTTAGTCCCAACGAGCTTCATAACAAAGTTTGTGGGTGGGGAGCTAAAAAGGGAAAAACCGGATGCATCAATACATCCGGTGAGCGAGTGAAGGGATTAGGGTGGGGAGAGTCGATCACAGAGCGATCGTTCTTAGAAGACTCTCCTCATCTTGGACTTGACCTTAAGTTTAGGTCGTTAGACGATCCGCTAGAAGATTAAGCTTCCGGGTAATCCTCCTGCGTCTGAGCAGACGCAGGCTGACCTTCTTCAGGTGGAGGTTGAGGAGGCTGGTTAAGCTGATCGATTTGAGCCTGACCTTGCAGTTTCTGCATTTCTGCTTGGATCATCTTTTGAATCTTCGCATTCATTGCATCTTCTTCTTTTTCCGCCTTTTGATCTTCCGTTAAGGCGGGAAGTCCGAGGTTTTTTCGAATCAGTCCAATAACTTCTGTATCATTCATGTCGATGATTCCAGAGGCAATCAGCGAGGAGATTGTGCTAAGTCGTCCATTGATAGTTTCCTGGTCTTCTTCGGCGTCAAAAATGAACTCTCCGAAGTTATTCTTAAACCAATCGAACGGGAAGTTGAAATAAAGGAGTCGTTTGACAACTTTATTGATTAACTCCTCTTTTAACAAGGTGGTGATCGCGTAAATCGTGCTGTCGAAGACACTTTTGAAGTTTCTACTCAGTCCGACGTTCTGAATCCCGCCAACCCCGGAATCAAAGATCCCCACCGGAACCCCAAACGCCTGCTGAATGGCACGATCGATATAGTTTAGGACGTACTCCCAGAATCGTTCATCGTTCTGAGTCTGAATCCGGTTAATCTCAACATCTAGATCCGTAACAATGTAATCCTTTTTGTTGAGATCTTGCAGTTGGTAATTTAACGCGATTTGTTTTGTAACTTCAATCGGTTTTCCGCTGGAGTCTTTCAGCGGCTTCATCTTACTGTCAATTAAGACTGTCCGACCTGTGTTTGGAACCCGTGCGTGAAGCAGTCCTGTGGAGTTATTCTTGGTGGCTAATGCAAGCTGGGTTAGGACCACTCGCTTGAGCTTGTAGTAGTTCAGTGCTGCAATTCCATCTCCGATTCCCCAGAGTTCCTTCTCATCAAACGTCAATCCACTATTATTAACGATGTGAATGCATTTCTTATAGGGGATTTTGACGATTTTCCCGTTTCCGTTGTCATATTCGATCGCCTCAATTCGACCTTTTTGACCAATAAAGCTGACAATTTTTTGAGGATCTAGAACATTGATGGAGGCTAGTCTCCACTGACCTTGAAAGCCTCTTGCCTTGGGTGTGAACGTGATCTCTGCTATCCCGACTCCCGTTAGAATAACACTAGAGGTTAATCTAAACAGCGTTCGCTTAAAGGACTTTGATAGGGTCTGAAGGTTGCTATTGACGAAAGATTCGATATCTTTCTTTGGGTGGGTATAGTTTCCGAACGCTTGAATCGCTCGGAGAGCTTTTAAGGAAACGCATTTCGCGGCGACCGGATCACGCTCCGCCATTTCGATCAACTCTTTTAGGGGAGGACGATGCTCGCTCCCTGGATAAGCGATCTGGCTGATCGTGGTTGCACTGAGAGAAGCGATCTCGCTGGAGTAACTGCCTTGCGTGTAGGGATTAAGAGGCGTTGGAATATCGTCAAACAAAAGCTGACCGTTAGAAGATACGAGCTGTCTCAGCGTACCTTCCACGGTATCCGCGATCCGCGTTTGGGACATAATAAATCAAATAAGAGTTAGAAATAATCGAGTGAAGACTAATATAGTTAATACTACCCCGTTCCATCTTACAGGGTCTCCCAGATACCATACGGTCAAGAACGAGGAGACCGTCCTGATTCCAGCAGACTATCTCTACCAGGACCGGATCAATGGAACCTACGACAAGTTTTTTCCGTGCTATAGCCTGGATACCTCCGACGTTCCCACGATCGAACTTACGATCGGTCTTGGAACCCCCAAACCTCTGAAAGGGGATTTGGGAACGACTCTTTTTCGCGATCAGTTCAAAGGAAAAGAAGTGGGTAAAAAAGAAGCGTTTAGCAGTCCCGTCAATAGCAACTTAGAGTACAAAAAAGTATTTTATGCCGAGCATTGGTACACCAAGCTCACTCCGGGATGGTGCGTGATTCAAACCGCGAAAGATGTACAGGGAAAAGAGACTCCAGCTTACTTAGTCCGAGCGCTTGGAAACGATCAGGTTTGTCGCTCGATTCATGCGATCGATCTTCCTTCGTCGAAGCAAGCTTCTCCGCTCGGAAGTTTTCTACCTGGGATGATCGTGAAATACGAGGAGTCCGTTTGGAAATGTCTCAAAAAGACCCGAAGCTACCCCCCTAGAAAACCATCTAAACGACCTTCTGTATTTTGGGAGCTGGTTGAATTTGCATCCAACGTGTTCAATGCAGACGTATTTTCGATGAGTGAGTCCGGCAGCAGTTATTTCACAGAAGTCACCGACCCTGTTCGCACATTTAACCCCAAAACTCAAGACGATTCTTTAGTTTTGTTTAATGTGGCGTACCATCACTCTTGATGTGGGTTAGCTTCTCTTTAGATATGAGATAATTTACTTGTTTCAACACAGGATTTACAGTGCCAACAAACGTTGATCGATATTTTTCTTACGATCATTTACCGCTTCCGCTACAAGCAGTCAGTAAGCCGATCGCAGATTTACAGGAATTGATGGAGAAGCTGCTGCCAGATGGACCAGAGAAGTCGGCAGGAATGAGAAAGTTGTTGGAAGCGAAAGACTGCCTTGTAAGAGCAGCGTTGACGAATTGAATTCAGGAGGTCCAGGATTTAACAACCTCTCCTTGACTATCGTATTCGGTGTACTGAAGACTGTCCTTTAGGACGACATCCAGTAAATCTCCGTCCCAAAATCCGCTTGGAAATAGTTCGGGTCGCTCTTGCATCGCGGCTTTCATCCCCGGAGTTGGACTGCGAACAACAACACTTTCCCCGTCTTTTGGTGCGATCGTCACTGTCCCAATGTTAAGAGAGCTAACCGCACCTCCACCGATCGCGCCAAGAAACTGAGAGTATGCGGTTAGCATTTGATTCGCGTTTTCCTGCGGATCGTCTGAGCCTGCAACATAGCTTGGAGCTAGTCCAACCGGAGGAACCGCCGCCGATCCTTTTTCTAACAATCGGGTTCGATCTCCTCCCCATAAGCTTCCAATATTTTCCGGGTTTATCTCATAGTAGTAAACCCCGTCATGACCGATCAAAGGGGGATTAAGGTAGAGAATTGCAAAGGTTAAGGTTCCGCTTTCGATACCGAAAAACCCGGTCTGCGGATTCCTGAGACTGTCCCAGGTGGTAATAACTCGGTTTTTCCGATCGTCGATTTTTAGCTCACCTAAATCGAACATTGATCCGATCTTGACTTGCGAACCGGAGGACTTACTAAGACGATACCGATTTGTATCTCCGATCGAGTAAGTCTCTAAAATCTTTCCGTACACCCACCAGTATTTGTAATAATCTGGGTAATCAAAACCCCGCTTTCCGATCGCTCCTTTTTGTTCGTATCCGTGTTTCAGGGAACCCCTAAAGGTTCCCGGATTTAGGCTGATATAGGTTGAGAATGTTGGACTGCTTGCTAAGATCGGGATGTGAGATTCTTCCTGGTAACTCAGTTTTAGCAGTGAGAGGTTGGTTGACTTTTCAAATTTAACAGGTCGTACAACATTGGTTTCCATTGAGTAAGCTGCGATCGCAAGCCTCGACACATCGGTTCCATAGTCGGGGCTTTGATAAATCGAAGCGGTTGCATAGTTGGTGTTTCCTACGTAGGTAGCGGTTCCTGAACTGATTTCCTTTTTTAAGCGCTCTGACGCTGGACCCAGGTACGGAAGGGCTGGACGATAGCAGAGATCGAGTGCATATTGATGATCTCGTTGAACCGTGATGACTCCGCTATCGAGTAGTTCTTTAATATCTAGTTTTTGATCAAATGCACGTTCTCGGTAGGTTGTTTTTAGATGCCCCCGGCACCAGGTAAACGAGTAGCTGGGTGTAACGGAGTATTGAACAATTGCGGGAAAACGTCCTTCTCCAATGTACCGAGTCACCGCTCCAACGGGAATATATCGATCTTTTTTAGTAGACGGTGCGGTTGCGATTAGCGGGATTTTATCTTTTGAATCGATCGCGAGTCCGCTCCAGCCTCCACCTCCGAGATACACCAAAGAATCGATGTCATAGTTTTCTTGGTAGCATTCCGGGAGCTGAATCGAATCTAGAAAATAGTCCGATCGCTCCGACGCTAAAAGTTGATTATCGATCGTATAAAGCCTCCAGATTGTCTTTAGCGTTCCGTCCGGGTTCCGTAATCGCTCCACGCTATGAGCAATATGAACACTCCACGCCGTTTTTTCTTCTCCGTTAGCCGTGATAAACGCTTTCATTCGATCGGAGGGGGCACTAAAGACGTAAACCGGAGCCGTGGTTCCATTGAGATCTTCATCTATGTAGACCCCGAACACTTGTTTAACGTCGTCGGTCGTAACTGGAATCTTGGAGGGATAAGGCGCAGGCTGTCCGGTTCGAAGCGCGATCGCCTCTAACTGTCTCTGCTGCTTTTCTAACTCTTGTTTTGCAGTTTCTAGACTTTGGCGAGTTAATCGTCGAATCGTCAACAGTTTGAATTTTGTTGGCTGCTGCTTCCCCGGTCGTCTTACGGTAGAGGATTCTCGCTCCGATAGAACACGTGGATTTAATAGCTCCTCGTTCCCGTCCCGTCCGGTCATGAACAACTCGCCGGAAGGTGTCTTTCTAACCGCTGGATTGGTTGGCATCGCTAGTTTTTAGAGTAAGGAAGGGTTGGAATTGCGATCATAGGAGCTGTATATCGAGCAACCCCTTTGGTAATGCGAACTCCGGTAATCGATCCATTGAAATGACCAATCGAATATCCGATATCAAAAGCGCTGTTAAACTCCACGTTGCGAATCCGGTCGCACCGTTCCCCATCGACATAGAGGTAGGTATACTTGCGATCGTTGACGACAGCAACATGTAACCATCTGCGAACCTCCACATCCTCTGCAATGGCGATCGTCGAATACTGGTTGTCTTTTTGAAGGCGAATACTGCTTTCTTGCAGCACATAGTCTAGTCTTGGGTAAGACTGGTTTCCGAGCAATCCTGTAATTAACGATCCTTGGGAATCTAGAGGACTCTGACTTGAGGGTGATCCGACCGGAGGAGCAGGAATGGTAAACGGAGTCAATGGGTCCGATCCGATTGTGAGGTAACTCAATGGGGTCAGCGTTTGAGTGTAGTTATGCAAGGTAAACGCAAACCCTGGATCGGTTGAAACATCCACTCGATATCCTAACGGAGCGTTTGGATACTGCCATGCCGCTCCGATCGATCGTTCGGATCGATAAGCGGTTGGAAGGAAAGACGGAACAGCGGATAATGCTGTATTTTCTACCGTTGTAAAGCTCCCCAGAACCTCCTTGTTCCTAAATCCAGGAACAGGAACCGTAAACGCCGCATCCGACGCGATCGAGACAAGATAGCGGGACGCTTGTGGAACCGTTTCCCAGTTCACCTGGAACGACCTCGGTGTTAGTCCTGAAACTGGAAGCAGCTTCGGTCGTGGAAGGCGGAACACCGTTGAGGAGGCACAGTAAACAAACAGCTCGATCGTATAGGGACTCGATGCCGGAAGCGTATCGGTCAGTGTAAAGGATAAAGAACTGTCCCGTCCGTTTAACTTCATCGCCTTGATCAGTCCTAACGGGGTGGCGTCGCTAGACAATTCCACATTCTGCGCGTCGATCGCAATCTGCCTGGACGACTCATCCTGAATCGCTTGATCTGGTTGCAGCAGCAAGATGACGTTATCCCAATACGGATCAGGACGGTACGGAGGGACCGAAACCGATCGCGTAAAGAGATTACTCGCAATATTCGGATTCCCGGATCGATCCAGCACCGCACCGGACGCAAGCTGAAGCGACACCGTACCAGAATAAAGTGCCGACACATCCATCTGATAGGTTCGATCGTCGATCGACACTAGATTCCCGATCGTGCAGTTCGTTAAAGTCAGATCCGACTCAGTAAAGCTCTGTAATGGCTCTGAGAGGGTCAGCAAGGCACGGAAGCGGTAATCATTGGTGTTTGGGTCAGGAGAGCTAATCACAGCCTGTAGCCCCTGATTATCGACCACTACGAAGCTCGTGTTGGTGGTCACCGTAATTTGTTTATCCGGGAGCTGAGCTTGACCTGTGATGTTAATTTCAAACGGAACGGTCCCATCTGGATCGGTTCCGGTAATCAGCGTTCGACCAATATAGTTATTGTAGGCATCGACCGTAATCGGAATTGTTCGACCGAGAACAGTAACAGCCGGAGCAGGGTTTAAGGCGACGATCGACGAAAACCTTAACGTAACTTCATCCCCCGCTCGTGCGATCGAAGAGTTCGAATTGTTCGAGTAGATCGATGCAAAACTAATCAGTTCTGCAACGTCGGTAATGCTCGGTAAGACAGAATATGGCAGCGTCGGTAGATTAAACTGGTAGTTTGTGTATAGTGCTTTTCCGTAAGTAATTCGAACGTTCGATAAGTAATATTCGGTATCATCTACTCGGTTTGGATAGTATCCGACGCGGAGATCGCCTCTCGTAATATCTAGATTTAAGAGATTTTGAGTAATTCCGACACGCACTCCGTTTCGATAAAATCGATAGGTCGTGCCTTTCTTGGTGATTGCAAAATGAGGGAAACGCTGAGCAAGTGGGACGGACGTATCGAGCCAAGACGGATACGTGGGAGTGTCTTTTTCGGCAAGGTTAATTGTAGGAAACAGATTGTTGGTTCCTGTCGTGCTGCGAAGGAACTTCAAAAATCCGTTATCCGCCATCAGTGCAAACCCGGAACTTCCGTTTTCAACCGATAGAATATGAGACTTTTTAGAGCTTCCGGTGGTTGTCGAATTACTTCTAAGATAAAACTCGATCGTCCAGTCTGCGGAACCTGCGGTAATCGTCCCTACTGCATTCCAATTTAGATGTTCGATCCCTCCTTGCTCTGCGATCGGTCGAACATGCAAGGAACTATCCGCTCCATAGGGGGTAACGTCTGATGAAAACACAGCCGTGTTCGGAATGATTTCAGACAATCCAACTTTATTTGGACTGTAATCTCTAAATCCATCTGTCGAGGTTAGCGGCGTTTGTAAAATCGGAAAACTCTCGCTAAACACCCTGGTGATCGGCTCACTTTGACGCGATCGAAGCTGAGACGCTGTTGTGCCAAGTCCCGCTAACGCCTGAACCCGAACGACTCCTTCAGATTGCGGTACAACGGTTAACTCATATCGCATCGCTGTATCATCCAGCTCTCTCCAATCGTCTAGCGTTGCATTCACAAGTCCAATCAGCGTTTCATCGAACACCGCAATCGGAGTATCAAAGGTTGCAGTAACCTTGAACGTTCCCGCAATGTAGGGATTGCTTCCTGAACTTAGCAATACGATCGGATTCGATCGATTAATCGTATAGACTTCCCCTTCAAAGTTAAGCTCTCCGACCGCTTTGCTGACCGACTCTGACGTTCCGATAAACGTCAGCGTTTTTCGATCGACAAAATTCAGCCGGATGGTCCCATTTCCGACTCCGGTAAAGGCAGATACTTCAAATACTCTAGACTGTCGTTCCACTAATCCGGTTATAACGCAGCCAGATACCCCATCAAGCTGAGTTAGACTGAAATCGCTCATAGAGAGTCCGGCAACAGGCTGCGTAAAGTAAACGGTCCACGTTACGGTCTCCAGAGATGTGGTGGCAGGTGCGATCGTGCGGAAAATTCCAAGCACCCGAAATCGGGGAGGTGCGATTGTTGTGAGATCGAGTCCTAGCGGTTGCAGCGAATGCAGGTATTCATAATCGTTCACTGAGGTGGAGGAGTATAGGGCTTCGTTCGTAACCCGCACCCCCTTTACTCCAAACGTTAGAATCTTTGCTTGATTGAGATGCTTGACAAAAATATCTGAAAATAGATTTCCCAGAATAAACCGAGTTTGAGCCGAAGGGTGTTGATATAGGGCAGCGTTGAAGGGTTTCGATAGAATAACCGTTCCGTTCAAGATGAACTGAATCTGATTGTTGTAGCGCTGAACGGCGCAATGAATTCCAGGGGAGTTGAGTCCATAAAAGAAGGACGAAGAATCAGTCACCAGTCCGGGTATCGATTCTCTGTTTTGAGCAAACAATCTTAGCTCATTGGACGGCAGCGTATACCGTGGGTTTCCGTACACGTTCCACAGCACTTCATCTTCTAGCGGGAACTGCCTCCAGGTGGTTCCATCTTCCGAAAGTCTAAGCGATAGAAAAATTCCATGACCTGAACTAAACCAAATCGACTCAGACAGCAGGGTTAACACGATTTCTAGGACAGGACGGTTACCGTCCTCAATCCGCAGCACCGTAATTTCATGCTTTGAAAATACATCGGTAATCCCCTGCAAAGAATAAGAGGAGAGCAGGGAATGCAGTGTCTCACGGTTTTGCTCCGAGCTGGATTGAAACAGCTCGTGGTTGATAAACGGAGCGATCGTAAACTCAGCGGTCCATGCCTGATTGTCTAGCGCGTCTGGAACCTCTCTAGATTCGTAAACCTGCTTTCCATCTAATTCAAAAAATCCGGTGTTGAATGGTAACACTTTTCGACGGATATCCGAATTTTCAGGATGTGCTAGATGCTGACTATAATCAAAGGTGTCATACGTTAGAGGTGCGTTAAAAAGCACCGACCCATAGTAAGGATCGAGTTTGTTTTGGTTAGGATTGATGCGAAGCGGTAAAGGCTCAGCATACAACGTTTGTAGGTACCTCGCTTTTCGGGTGATGCGGAAGTTGGATAACGCTCCTGAAAAGGCAGTGTCGATCGCGTTTGCTTCAGTTTGAGATCCGAAGCCTCCATCTACGGTGCGGCAGCATCCCATGCGGAGACGATACGGATACGAGTCCGGTCGGGTTGGCTGAATCGATAAATTTACGCCTGAAAATGGATAGGAGTGTGTTTGCTGAGTATTAAGGTAGACTGTTAAGGTTGACCCAACCCGCTGGATGCAGACGGAGTACCATGTTTCTTTTGTGAGAGGAGAGATATTGATTTTGTATTTCTGACCTTTTGCTAGAAATACCAAGTCAGAATCCTCTAGGACAAGTCCGTATCCGAAACTAGCCGCAAACACACGATAATGCGATCCGATCGTAGAGGCTGTCGGAGTCGGTGCGAATGCCGAGAAGTCTAAAATGTTTCCGACGTGGAAAAGGGTTTGGTACTGCCAGGGTAGATTAACTTCATCCGCACAAAACGATAGCTCGATCGTAAAATCGTCCGTTCCGAGTTCATGGTACGGATTGCCGTGATACGCGATATCAATGTAGCTCGGTTGAATCTCGATCGTCGTCGATCCGCTATTGAGTTCCGCTAATCTCAGGTTAATGTTGGGTCTATTATTGAGGTAGGCGTAGCTGCGAACCGCAGAATCTGGTCCTGACGGAAAACTCGGAACAAGACCCGAACTGTTTTCTACTGCACTTAGCCCACTATCTTCACTGGTGCCTTGAATCGATCGAACGTGATAATGGTAGCGCGAATAATCTCGATAAAAGGGAAGACCGTAGGTTTGCGTCTCTACGTCAAACCGACAGAGCAGTGTTACATCGTTCCAGAAAGGATCGGACGCATCAACGGTGCTGAACGATCCCATCAAGAGCGGAAATAAAGCGTTAAATCGCACAGCACTATCCTATGTTTTTCTGGAGCAAGTAAATTCTCTTTTTGAGAACCGCATTGCTGTCTTTTGTTAATAGAATAGCAAACAAGTCATTCTTGCCGTTTCCGCCGAAGGTCGGGATCTGACCCCCCGGAAACAGTAAACTGGGTGAAAACTGGATTAACCCTGTTTTTGACCGTAGCTCCACCAAAACGGCGCGTGTTTCGTTATTGCTTAAGGTTGCGACGACATCGATTAGCGTCGGATCACCGTCTTCTAACGGTCCATTGACGATAACGTAGTCATAGGTTTCAGCGTCGAGATCGATCGTCAACGATGTACTAATATCTAGCGTCTTGGTTGTCGTTTGAATCGAGGTCTCCAGGAGCGCTAGAACATCTGGTGCAAGTTTAGGAACCGTAATCGAACTATCCGGGATCTCAATCTTCAGCGACAACCAGCGACCTGTGGCAGCAGCCACGTTGGGAGCGATCACCGTCTTCCCATTATCAGATAGTCCTGATGTTTCACTAAAGACGTAAAACTGCTGAGTTGAGACCACAAACCTTACTTGGTTAGGACGATAGATAGATAGCGGTAGCGATTTTAAGCTGCTTAGATCCGCTACAGGATCACCAAAGTACTTCACATCCTCAACGATCGTATAGTCGTTGAGTTTCGGGTAAAGCGTGAGATAGGTGCCTTCTAGTAAAACATTGTTCGAGGACGGAACAGGAGTAATCTCTAGAACCAAGGCACTACCAGGCGGCAACGCTTTACTAAGCTGGATTTTTGTCGCGGGGTATTCTACCGTCGATCCCGCATACTGCACGTTAAAGGTATCTAGCGCGTAAGTCGTTAGGTTAAGGTAACCCATCACCTGAACGTCGTAGGTATAGCGCAACGCGGGATCAGATAGATAAGCGTTGAGGCTCAGTTCTCCAATCTCAACGGCATTCGACGTTGAGTTTTGAACGTAGTATTTTAAGGGGATTGGAATCCCGGAACTTGGATCAAGCGGAGCATTTTCAAAGGTGGATTGAGCCACTTCGAATAGCTCGATCGTTGCCGATTCTGGACCACATCCAACGGTACCACTAAGAACAATTTTCCAACGTCCACCAATGCCAGATAGAACCGTAATATTATCAACGATCGACTCGTCGTTTGCGACCCATTCATAGACCCGGTTCGTCGATTGCAGGGTAACCCGAAATCCGTTGGGAGGAGCCGCAGGAAGTCCTGCACTCGTCGCGATCGTCGTCGGGTCCGTTCCTCCAAATCCGTTTAGAACATAGTTGTCTGAGAACGAATTTCCAGAGATTAACGCAAGCGTATGATGGTCTGGCTCATAGACGTTGAACCGATAGATAATCCGTGCCGTTGTCGGATCGTTGCTGGTCGAGACCAGTAGATAAATCGATCGCCAGTCTTCCCACGGAAAGGTGTTGAGACTGGTCGGAGAAAGCTGAAGTGTTTTATTATTTGCGATCGTGATCGACTGAACCGGAGAAAACTGATTAAATCCAACCCGATTTCTCGCCTTGAGCCAGAAGTAATAGGTCTGTCCAGCTCCTTGAATTCCTCCTGCACCTGTACTGGTTACAACCGGAGCGGGAAGAGATGCACGACCATGTGCAAAGAGAGTTTTCATCGAGTGTACCCGCTGTTTTTAGCTTCTGTCGGGGTAAGAGGTAGTGTAAACCCCTGCTCCCGGTAGATAATTTTGAGCTGATTCCCTTGGTTTGTGATTGTAGGTCTTAAATTCTTAAACGCTTTTGAAAAGTTACTCAGTGCGTCGTTCCGTTTCCCAATAAACATAGTAAAGTATGTTAACTATTCGTATCCAGCCATCGCGAGAACCCGACCGGAACTTCATCGATCGCAACCCCAAACCGGGACGGCAACCCTTCGCTTCCGATCAAGACTTTCACCGAGTCTTTTTCTTCCCCGTCCTCTCTATCAATTTTAACGGTTTTGTGGTTAACCTGCGGCTGAGCATAGACGCCGCACTCAATTTCGACTTGCTGTGTAAATCCGATTCCGTCACTAAACTGAATCGATTGGGTACTGCGTTTTACCACCCATTCTTGGTTATCCAATAAAAGCTTTCGATTCACGATCGAGTACCCAGTGGTTTCTGTGAAGCGAAGCTGCGCGGAGGCAGAGGTTCCAGACTGCACGGTGTCTAGTGTTAGTTTGAATTTCGCTCCTTTAATGGCTTCTTCAATATTGTCGGCAGAGTCAATCATCACCGAAGGAACAGGTTCCCCTTCTCGCGCACCTAGACCAGAATTTAGATAAGTAATCGAGTCTTGTAGTGGATTGTCTTTATCGTTTTTATCTTCCGTATATTGAGGTTTGATTAAAGATGCGGAGGGTGGACGACCTTGAGCCAAACTAAAGTTTGAGGTTGTTAGGTGCGATTTATAGGAGTGATCCTGTGCAACTCTTAATGTCGTTTGGGTTGTGTATTGATCCACTTCTTTATCTTCGATCCGACCTGGAAATTTTGCGGCTACTACAGAGGGATCGACGATCGGAATCGGAATCCCTTTGATGCCGTAGTCTCCGATCGTCATGTAGCGGTGCGGCGTATAGTACGTTCCAGGGGTCGGCTGATCCTGCTTAACTGCTCCTAGAACATCCTCGATCGGAGTATAGCCTGCATACATTTCCGTGATTGTATTTTTTGTGTTTCGAGACGGCAGAATTCCATACTTTGTAAACTCGTACTCATCCGACCCAGTGAGTACGGTCATCGGATTCGATCCAAAATAGTTTCTAGCATCGGGGTTATATCCCGGATTCCCGGATATCCCGACTGATGTTTTATAGCGGCTCTGTGCGCTAATCATAAGCTGAGGAACCCAGTTCGGATCGGGGAACAGTACTGGAATCTCTTCTTCCCCTTCATCCCCTTTAATATCAGGAAATAGTTTCGACTTTGCGATATATTGAACGGTCCACTCTACTTCATCAAAATCCCGGTAATACAGGCTATACGGTTGAATCGCATAGTCTACTCGCTCATAGATCGGAATTTTTCGGTAGAGATACTGCTCCAGATTGACTTTTGATTGGTATAGCGCCCAGAAGTATCGCTGTTTTTCACGCTTTGTCTTAAAGTCGATTTTATCCTTGAGTGCGATCGTCCCTTCTAGGTTCGACCATGCCTGGATACTTCCTTGTGTCCAGGATTGAGCATCTTCTTGAGCGAAGCGTTTTAACTCCCACCCATTCGTTTCTTCGGACACCAGCACCTTCAAGTTCGATCGGAGGTATCGCTGATATTCGGGAGGAATATAGGCAGTTTGAATTGTTCCGTCCGCTTTCTTGATTTGAGGATAGATGTTCGGGGTGAAGGTTTCGTAGTTATAGCGGGTTTCCTTTAGGCTGATTAGTCTCCAGACCATCGGCTTATTAAACGCCGCATCGTCCGGGAATCCAAACTTTTTAGACTTTAGCGCGTCGAACATCTCTTGATAGGCGTTCTCAGCTAAAACAGCTTTATCGGAGACTAGGTTTAGAACCGTATCGGAATACTGATTCGGTCTGTTTGGATCTCCGACTAACTCTAAGGCTGCATGAGCATATCCAAATACACCCGACAGCTCCGCCGCAGGCTGTCCCCACTTGTATTTTGTAATCTTGAACTGTTTTGTTACCCCAGAGTTATCCGCCATGATGGATAAGTCTCTTGGGAAAGTCCCCGATCGCGTTTCAGGAGGAGGAAGATGCGGTTGATGGTCTCCTTCGTAGATGCAGTATTCTGTATCTTTAAGCTGAACAAATCGTTGGACTTGCAGCGGATCGTAATCCTGTTTTTTACTCCAGTTTAGGATCGTGTCTTTGTAGATCGGAGGAGAGTTGTATCCGATCGTATAGTTTGAGACAATTTTTGGAGCGATCGTTCCTTGAGACAAGGACGTGAAGGATAGTGTTGATCCAGAGAAAGCGTAGACTTTTTCTAAGATCAGTGCCTTGGCGTCGCAAAACTGTTTCAGCGTAATCGTATCTTCTACCCCCGCTGTTTTAGGGACTTCAACCTTGAAGTTTGGAGGATTAACGATTCCGCCGCCTGCTTTTTCCATTGCGTATCGTGCTAACGCGGAAATTGGAAAAACATATTTATCTTTTTTAGTTTGGACTGCATCTTTCTTGTATTTATCTAAGAAATCTCGGAGTCCGATCGGAAACTCATACGCCTTTTTTGAGATGTGGACGTATTGATAGGTGATCACCTTTAGTAAATCCGCTCCGATATCAGGAGCGGAGTTGACCGAAATAGATTCTAGAAGATAAAGCAATCCACCAACCGTAATCGTTGACCCGATTCGTCGAGTCGTCGTCTCTACCGAATATTCGACGATCGTAGCGCGAGGATAATCATTCAACGAGGATTCTAACGTCAGCACCCCATTGTCGATTCTCAGTCCGGTTGGATTGCGTCCTAGATTGCTTACAAGGGTCATGACAGGTCAAAGAGGTGCAAATACTCACTGTTGATTATGAAACCTTCTAACGGAACTCCTAGCTGCCGATCCAGCGATCGATAAACTCGACCGTTGTGGTAGATCTGCGTTAAATCCAGCCAGTCGAGTCTAGTGTGTGCGATTGAGGTTGCGGTCCCTGACGTTGATTTTGAGGTACTAGAAAAGACAGGAAGCGTTTCTATCGTCGGATCGAAGATCTTTGCTCGATAGTTAAAGAAGACGGAGTGACTGTCTAAAAATGTATGCTTCGATAAATAGTCGTAATCAACCACTCGCGGAATCTGGAACTCAAACTCTTTTAGAGATAGCCCTACCAGCGGATGGATAGATTCCAAGAAGGGAGCTAGATCGTAACTAGCTCCTACATTTGAAACTTCTACCTGAAGCGTCGCATACAGCGGATCACTAGCCGGAAATGCTAGTACAGATGGGAACTCTGCGGTAGAATACGGTTTTCCAACTCTGATCCACTGATTCGACTGATCGAGCTGAGTGGATAACTGTTTTTTATACGGCACGATCGTCCCAACATCTAAAATATCGGTTGAGATCGTCAAGGTCTGAAACGAAGATCGTCTTGCAAGCGCGTCGATCGATCGTGCTGTGAACTCAATAAACGCAGCAGCGGTCGGCTGAAGTGTTAATGAGTCTGTATTTAATGCGAAAACAGGAGACTGATATAAAAAATCCTCGCGGTTCGGAGGAGTATGCTCACAAGTTTTGAGAAGCGATCCGTTTCGGGTTGAAATCCACATCAGCCTATACTAATTCGTCCAGCGGTTAAGTC
The DNA here is from genome assembly GCF_051657925.1 of Chroococcidiopsis sp. Taxonomy (NCBI): domain Bacteria; kingdom Bacillati; phylum Cyanobacteriota; class Cyanophyceae; order Chroococcidiopsidales; family Chroococcidiopsidaceae; genus Chroococcidiopsis; species Chroococcidiopsis sp. Next base: position 18,588 of record NZ_JBOFLP010000155.1, on the reverse strand, counting down.
AACGCCTGTAACCGTCCAGGAAATAAATTTATCGGTTCCTGCAATATTAAACTTTGGTCCTTCGACCACATCGATCACCGTCCAGTTTCGATTTCTAAACGAAAACACACCTCCATAACCTGACTTACCCGGCTTGTTATACGGTGGGACTGTAATCCCTTTTAAGGTGATTGAGATGGTATCAAATGTATAGTTTCCCGAAAAGACGATGTTGCTTAATGCCACATACGCACTAATTCCAGAAGCAGATAGTTTGCTAAAAGATACCCCGTCTTCTGGAACGGGATATCCTGCAAACTTTTCTTGGGAATAACGAACTCCCAAAACCTAGATCGATGCCGTCGTAACGTCGGTCAAGCACGTAACCTGGAAGCTGTTGTAGTTGTTGGAGTTTCCGCCGACTTGAATCGTGCCACCATCTTGATAAGAGAACGGAACACACTTCGCACTGCGGTACGTGAACATCCCTGCACCAGCCGGATTCGACAAATCAATTTGACCCAAAGCAAGCGACTCTGCGTTGGTATTGCAGATATCAATAATTTCTTGAGCTTTTGCTTCGTTAATACCCCGCAAGTCAAACGTGTAGGTCCGAAGCTGGATGTTGATAGTCGTCACAAAGTCCCCGGTAATCACCGGAGGACTTGCCAAAGATACCGCTCCTTGGCTGATCGCGTCTGGAGCTACAGGAACTCCAAACACTTTCTGATATTTGATATTTAATGCCATTACTGATGAATCTAGTAAGTAGATTAAGTCGGAATAGTAGTTCGAATAGTAGTTCGTCTTTCTACTAACATCATAGCAGTTTCAATAATTGCCTTAGTTACCTCTCGTGAGTTGCAGTACCTTCTCCGATAGTTGGGACATGGAGTTATTTACCAGAGGTCCGACTTGTTGACGAACGATCGCGGGAAGATTATCGATCGCTCCAGTTCCTCCTCGATTATCGATGTTCATTTGCAGCGTGATTTGCGGCTGAATCACCGTACTACTTCCGCCTGATGCAGAAGTCGTCGGTAAATTTCCAGGGGACATAGATTGTCGCTGAGCGGCTTGAATTTGAGCAACCGACGATCGCATGTCTTCTCGTGCTGTTTGACCATTCGTTAGATACTGGGTTACTCCTTGATCAACGATTTGAGCGGCTGTTCTCTGTCTAGGCTTGAACGCGGATTCTAAGTCGAACGGATTAAAGCGCTCTTGCTTTGGTTCGGAAAGTCCTGCTTTCTTGAGGGTGTCCAGTGTTTTTAGCATTGGATTCAACTCCTCCATTGACCCAACGTTAAAGTCTTGACGCTTCATAGATTTAAGTGCTTTTTCAGAATCTCTAAGCGATTCGATCATTAAGTCTGCGGTCGCACCTGTTCCACCTTGGGTCGCTTGTAGTCTTCGATTTGCAGAATCTGCGTCCGCTCGCTTCAACTTATCTTGGGTTTCTTGCTGAACCGTCGCAAGCTGTTCATCAATTAATCCTCGTTTAGCGGAGTTCAGAGCTTGGGATTGCTTGATGACATCCGGGATTTTCCCGATTCGGTCTTGAACCTCCGCCGTTTTTGAAAACGTAGCTTGCTGTCCCTGGGACACAGAGAGCAAGTCCGAGAGTAACTGAGTCTGGGTCAGTGCGTTTTCTAACGACTGTCCTTCAAGTTCAAGCTGCTGCCTCTGGACCGAGAGATCGATAACCTCTTTTTTTCCTTCTGTCACGATCTGAGACTTCTGAAGCTTCGTATCGTCCTTAATCTGCTGAACTTCTAAGCGTTTTTGCAGCGCTGCTGCACCGGGGTTGTTTGCTCCAAAGAATCCAATAACCGACGATTGTAAGGAGTTTCGAGACTTGTTGTTTTCAGCCGTATTGTTCACTCGACGCTGATTGAGATCGATCGCGCCTTTGAATAAGTCAGATTGTTTGGAAAGGGTTTCCCCAATCGCTTGAAACTTCTCGTTAACTGCACTCACTCGGTTGGTGAAGATCTGAAGCCGCGCATTTGCCGCTTCTAGTGCGGTCTGCTCTTTAATGCGGGTGCGATCGATGTTCCCTTCTTCTTGTGCGCTGCTGAGCTTATCTCCGGCATCTCGCTTGGTTTTTTGGAGTGCGTCGATCGTGGCTTTATCCGCACCGGATTTTTTCGCATTTTCTAGCGCGATGCTGGCATCCCTAAAGATGCCTTCCATTGTTTCGAGGGTTACGTCAAGCTGCTTTAGCGCCTTATCTTTTCGAGTGGAAATCTCTCCAAGCGGATCGCTTGCTTCAAATCCGCTCGATTGGATATCTGCACCGATCGAATTAAACGCAGACCCTAGAAACGAAAGTCCTTTGACAGTACTTCCGATATTTTGAGTAGCATTCCCGATCGCTTGGCTGAACTTTACAATCTTCTCTCTTGATGCGAATTCTTCATTGACTTTTGCAATGTTGAGTTCGATCACTTTGTCTAGATTTGCAAATCTCTGTTTGACATCGCTCAGAACCTTAGCGAAATTCAGCTCCTCTTTCGCACCTTTTAGTGCTTTTTTATCTTCATCTGCAACTTTCTTTGCGTCTGCAATCTTTTCGCCTTTCCCTTTGGTTAATCTAGCGTCCGTTTGTTGTTTCGTGATCTTTGCATCTCCGTCCGCTTTTGTTTGTTGCTTTGCATCCCCTTCTGCTTTTCGAAGCGCTGCTTTTCGTTCCTCTTCTTTCTGAGTGAAAATATCTCTCGCTTTGAATGAGTCAACATTATCCTGTTGACGAGTTGTATTGTTAAGTTGAGTTGCTGCCTTATTCGCTACTTCTCCAAAAGGTAATGCAAGCGTAGCAATCTCTACCGCACGATCTTTGAGTGAAGGCTGGTTATTCTGGGATTGTTTTGACAACACTTCTTTAACGGACTCTCGGTCTCCCTTGAATGATCCGTCTGCGGTAAACAGGTTCTGTCGAATCGCTTGCTGTCCCGATCCAAACTTATTCCCCGATCGTTCTAGCGCGGAAGTAATTCGTGCTTGTTCATCTTGCGAGAACTTCGAAGCAGTTGCATTTGCCGCTTCGATCGATGCTTTTTTCGTGGCGTCAATAACGCTTGCATTACTTGTTTCGGTTGCAGGCGGTTTAGGTGCAGTCGCCTGAGTCGATGGGATTCCGGTCCCCGATCCGGTAGAAGAGAGTCGTTCAATATCCGCTTGCGATCGCTTGGATTTTTGCTGTAAGGATTTAACTCCCTCTTCTTTGCGGATGATGTCTTCTCGGCTAGAAATCTCGATCTGCTTCTGAGAGATCTGAAGCTGCTTTTCTGCTTCGGAGACTTTCGCTTTTGCGAGTGAGATCGACATCATATCGAACTCGTTCTGCTGGGAAAACAAGCTGACCATTCCGGTTCGAACACTCAGAAGCTGCTCCTCTAACGTCAGCATCTGCTTCTTGGAAGACAGCTCCTGCTTAATTCGATTCTCAGCACTGTTTTGTGCGCGTTTCGACTCAAGCTGCTCGATTTGTGCGGTTATCTCCAGTTGCCTTGCAAGGGGGGTAGAAGAGGCGTTAAGCTCCTCATTGAGTGCTTTTACCTGAGCGTCAATACTTTCGGTCTGAGCCTTGAATTTGGCACCGGAGAGAGCCGCATTGTCTAACCCCAGCGACTGCGCTCCGTCATACGTGGACGTTCGAGCCGTTTCCTTGGTCTGGGACTGCTGAACCACCCCATCCGTAATTTTCTTGTTAAGTCCGTTGAACGCAGCTCTGAGCGCTGGATCACTTTCCAGCGCATTTGCAAGTCCTTGTGGATCAACTTTTGCAAGTTCACTTTCAAGCTGTTTTCGGAGATCTAGTGCGGCTGATGGATTTAGATCAACCGAGGTTTCGATCGAAGCGATTCCAGCTTTTAATGAAGAGTTAAAGGAAGCAAGCTTCGCGCTTGCTTTTGCAGGATCTCCGTTTGCACCCGATACCGCACCTTGTAGATTTTCAGCGATACCTTTAATTTGAGCTTCAACCGCTTGTCGGGATTGATCGTCTACTTTGAGCGCGATCGGAACCGGGGAACCTCCTCGCGATCGAAAGAGTTTCAGTTGGTTTGCGAACAACGCTTGTTCTTTTTGGCTTTCTAGGGACTTGTTTTCTAGTTCTGCTTTTCTTTCTAGCGCTTTTAGCTCTGCTTGAAGTCCTTCTAAAACTTCCGGTTTTCCTCCTCCTTTCTCTTTCTCGCTTGTAATCCTTTGTTTTTGGATATCAATATCTGCTTTGTTTTTTGCAATCTCCTGATCGTAGGCGGAGGTTAAAACCTTCTGGTCCTCTCCGCTCAGCTCGACCCCTGCATCTAGTTTTGCCTGTACTTTTTTTTGTTCAGGGGTGTTGTCTAGAACTCCTCTTGATCCGTTCTGCGTTGCTTCCTTGACGCTTGCTCGAATCAACTCTTGCCGTTTAGCGAGTTCTTCTTGGATCGTTGCGTTTTGGGAGGCTGCTCCGGTTACACTGTTCCAATACCCCCCGATTCGAGTTAGCGACTCCGCGTATACATCAAGATAAATATTTCCGGTCTCTAGTTTTGCGTTAAACTCGTCTAGTTCTGCCAAGGACGCTTTTAATCCAGAAACCCCCTCCAAGGAACTAAGCGAGTCCTTCATCTCCTGAAGTTCCGGGATTGCTTTTTTATCGATATTCTTTGCAAGGGTATCGACCCACCCGGACGCGATCGCTAACCCTCCTGCGGCAGCTACTCCCCCGACTCCTAGAAACCCGATCGTTTTTGCCGTTTCTTTGAAAAAGGATGTAGCGACCGATCCACCTGCTTTTAACGCTTTCCCAGCAGCCGCTTTTGGAGTGAGGCGATCGGGATCATCTGTGGACAGTTTTTCGGCTTGACGTGCGGCTTTCTTCTCAACTCTGCGCTGCTGACGCTCCTCGATAGAAAGTGTGGATAGGGTCTTGACCTCCGAATAAAACTGCTTGGCTTCGACGCGGGCTTTAGCAAAAGCGTCAATCAATCCATCTCTCAGTCTATCCCCGACTTCTTGAGCTTGACGTTTTAGAAAATCAGTAAAGGATTCTCCAGGTTTCTTGAGGCTTAGAATCTCTTCTGCGATTCCGCCAAACTTATCTTTGATTTTGACAAACCCTTTTCCGAGGACTGCAAAGAACGCAGTCGGAGCAACAACTGAGAACACAGTTCCAGCAAATCCGACAACCGCAGATACTTTGCTTTGAATTCCGTTTAAGGTTCCCAGCACCCCACCAAACGCGGAAGCGGACGCGCTACTAAATTTATTGAGGACACCTGTGGAGTTTTCTAGCTGTCCTAATACGTCGGTTTTAAGAGATGCACCAAAATCTTCGACAACGGCTTGTGATTTATTAAACGCTTGGTCGAAGGCACCTGTTAGCGTTTTTCCTCTATTCTCTGCTTCCTCGTTAAATGCTCCGGTATCGACGTTAGAAATTCTAGATTTAGCGGAGCTGAGATTTTCGTCTCCCGCACCGATGATTAAGGTTGTAAATTCTTGGCTTGTTTCCTGACCAAAAATCTGTTTGATTTTCGCGAGTTCTCCGTTTGTCGCTTTTTTGATGTCTTGAATAACTCCTTGAAGTCCCTTCTCTCGGAGAACCTGAGCATTCAATTGAATAGGCTTTCCAGCCTCATCCGTAAACTGCGCTAACGCCGCCGCTGCTTCAGGAGATACACTAACAACCTCCCCTAAGAAAGCAGATAGTCGCTCAGCGGCTGCGTTCGCAGTAATACCTTGTGTGGTTAGTACAGCAAGAGATGCAGTAATGTCTTCAAAGCTGACTCCTAGCTGCCGACCCTGTGACGCTAGTCCACCAATCTCAGGGGTAAGCTGATCCAGGGTTAAGAGACCGACTTTTGTAGTTTCAAACAACTGGGCTGCACGACGCTCTGCGGTTGATGCGTCTTCCCCTAGCGCACGAAGCGATCGCACGATCGCATTGGTTGATCCACCGACATCACCAAAACCTGCTTGAGCCAGGTTAATACTGGACTTACCGACTTGCTTGTTACTTTTTGAATCGGTAAAACCTGCGGACGCAATATCATACTGTGCATTTAGAAGCTCAACCGATCCGAGTGCATTTTTCGTCTCCTTCTGGAGCGATCGCATGGACTTAATATTTTTGTCCAGTGCGTCAATACTTCGTTCGTTGCCTGAGACTGTGATCGTAGAAAGTCTGTATGCGGCTTGCTCTACCTCTGCGAACGAGCTAACGGCTCGACCGCTCCACTTACTAAAACTACTATTGTCAAAAACGACTTCTAGCGCTCCACTTATTTTGCTAAGTGTATTTGTTCCGGTTCGCTCTAGAAGATCAAAGTTATCTGCTAGTTTTCGACTTCCTTGAATTGATTCTGCAAAATCAAGGGATTTGCTAACCCCGCTAAATTTTTTCCAGGCAGTAGACGCCGCATCCGCTATCGTCACTAGCGATCCTACTTTGAATGCAGCTTCGCCGATCCCTGAAACAACCTGTACAACACCTAGACCAGACTTTCCTAATGCCCCAAACGATCCTGTAAGCTTATCGGAAAAAGATGCAGTACTTTTTAGCTGCGTTGAAAGTTCTCCGAACCCTTTAGCAATGCTTTTAGTTCCTGTAACCGCTTCAGCGATGTCTTTATCTAATTCCCAGAACGATTTACTAACTAGGCTGAGACCTTTCTGGATTTCGTTCGTAAACGAGTTCGACATTATTCTAGGGATACTTTAGATTTTTCGTAAATATCTCGAAGATCTAGCAGCTCCTCTATTTCGACCCAGGCTATTTTATTGGAAGCGGTGCGATCGAGGTACGTGTTGAAGACGTGATTTTCTGCTGCCTGAATTCGATCCTCTGAACTCATTCTACCATCGGAGCTTAAGTCCAAGAGTTCCCGGCACTGCCAGTAGTCGATCGATCGGTATAGTTCAATTCCATTTTCTGGAAACGCACACAAAAGAGAGTTCAGCAGCATCGTTTGCGGCGTGAACTCTCTGGTTTTGAGTCGGTGATAGTAGAGCTTAGTTAGTCGCTCTTTTTCTTCGACTCTTGCTCCCTCTTCTCTTCCAGGTACTTGTTGAACAGCGTCTGGAACGGAAAAAAATGCAACCTGCTGATTTTTGAAGGAGTTACATCGGTGAACTCTCTTTCTTCTTCATCAAAACTCCCGTTAAAGAACAATGTCACTAGCTGTTCCCAGTTGTCTTGAATGTCCGTAAACTGAAGATACTGAGGCTCCCCAGAGGAGGATTTCCCAACGATTGGAAGCATTCCGCACATTGAAGAGAGTTGAGAGCGAACATCCTCGTTCGCGATCATCGTACCCAACATCCCATTTGCTTCGACATACTTTTGAAGCAGTCGATCCTGTAGTTCCAGCAAGGTATCTAGTTCGCTTACGGCTACACGCGCCACTTGAACGGACGATCCATTATCTAACGTTACGGTTAGGGTTTTATAAACAGGTTTGTTTTGGTACGTCTTTTTAGCAGGGTCTGCCATAGTTATTAGTCTGTAACGATCTCGATTGGGTTCAGCTCACGTCTAAGAGCAATCATCGCGTCTGAGACTTCTTCGATCGACATGTTCATCGCCACATCTTGATTCACATAGTCGTAAATCCCTTTATAGCCTCCAACTTCTTGTCTAACTTCTTCTTTTCTTAAGTACTGGATATACAACGTATCGATCGTGTACTCCATCGATAAAAGATATAGAAAGATAGAATGCGGGGAGTTTAAGGCAAGGAATGAATCTGTGTAGGACGAAACATGGAACTCAAAACGGCTTTTCGTGCTCTTAGATTCATCCTCGATTGTACCATGTACTGATAGCGGAGCGGGATACACGAACACATCCCCTTCAATCGTGGTTACGAATGCATTACTAACCGCCAAGTATCGCTTTGAAAAAATATCAATCACGATCGTCGCGAAGAGAGGGAGGATTCTCAGGACTAATCGAATACCGAGGCTTCTGACTAATATTGTAAACCCCTGCGGCAGCAGCAAGTCCTTGAACAATTAAGTCCGCGTTTCGACCCAGCAGCTCTTCTCGCTTCTTTGCATCGATCCCGTAAAATAAAACAGCCGCAGCCGACATCATGATGATTAGAGTGCGTAACTTTCTAACATCTTCACTCAGTGCCGCAATCGCAAGCTGGGTTTGCGTATTGACTTTTTCTAGTAAATTAACTATTTCTTCTTTATCTTGTTCATCGATCGCTTCCATTCCATCCAAAGTCTTTGCAATGTCTTGAAGCTCATGCCGGATGTCAGGAGTATCCACCATATACGCGCTTAATATTTTCTATAGATTCACCTTACCATAAAAGCTCCGTAGTTAATTCTACGGAGCGTTGAAAAGGAGTTGTACGAAGCCCCTAAATTATACCAAAATTGAACTATGCGCGAGGAACCCGGATATCCGTTAGCCAGGTGTCTGCATCAATCCCAAACGTTCCGATCGAGACATAGTTCTGAGTAGCTGGATTCAATCCACTACCTCCTGTTACATCTGCGATCAGTAGTTTTCCGCTGGGGGTCGCAACACCAACTCCGACCGTTAGCCGTGATCCGGTTGTGTTTGAGAGGGGTTGAATCCGTAGAATCCCCATCACAGCCTCTCGTACACCGCTGACGATCGTAACGGCTGTTTGAGCGGCACCTGTCGCCACAGTCGTATCAATATCAATCTCGTTAGCATCTGCGGTTGCCGTTGAAAGACGAACAGCCGTTACTCGAACGACGGGTTTAATCGTTACGTTTTTAATAGCAGGGGTTCCTGCCAGCAGCGGCTTGCTGAGATAGATAGTCCGTGCCGCATAATCAATGCGATCGACGACGGTATCAGCATCAACATCAGCGCTAGCAAGTACTGCATCCCCTGCTCGAATATCAAGGATTCGGGAGGTCGGACTATCGGGATAGCTGATGATTTTCGTGCCGCTTGCGAGATAGCAGTCTTGCAGGACGACCGAAGGCTTGACCGTTAACGATCCGGTTGAAAGCTCACTGACAACATCCCCGACCCGAACCGTATCAAACGCACCTGCGGTAGATGCTTTCAGTTTAGACTGTCCGCCGACTGCGATCGCGTTTGGAGATCCGATCGGAACAGCAGCGGAATCGTTCACAACCATTGGAACGTAGTAATCACTGCCAGAAGCCGTAGGAACACCCATCGAGACTTCAATAGCGGTAGATTGAATTGCGACCGCTAAAGGTCGCTTAATGATGACAGTTGCCATGTAGCGTTTGTTAAAACTTTAATACTTATCTCAAATATAACACGCACACTATACGTAGCAGGTATCACTAAGATGCGTCATAATCGCCGCGTCAATCGTGGCGTATTTGTAAACTGTGTTTTCCGGTGATAAAAACGTTTCGTAGGTTACTCTAAGTCCATTTGTCCAATCTAATTGGAATTTTGGAGCGTCTTCGAAAGCGGCATTCGATAGATTTCGGACGAGTTCTTTCACAACAAATCTCGACACGTCCGGGACTTTTTGTTTAACCGTGAAGGCAAGTCCATACGCGATCGTTAATGATGTTGCGGAGAATGGCTGATTGTCCTTGACGAGTTCCGAGACGGCATAGACCTTTAGAACAGGATAGTCAATTAACGGGATTGCAATGTCGTTCCAGGTTCGGTAGCTCTTGATGATTTGCCGATTGGGAAGTGCAGTAACGTTTTCGAATGTTTTGTTTGTTTCATTAAACAAATACTTTGCCACGATCGACGTGTCGTGATCTTGAAAATCAAAATCGTTTGGGAACTGGGGACGTTCGATCATGGAGTGTATCCGGTCTTAGTAATTTTCGAGAAACCCATTGCAGACGTACCGCGATCGACTAGCTCCGTTGTTCTTTTTGCTCCTGACACTGGAGGTACTGTTTTCTGAGCAAGCTGTGGAACTGTCTTTTTAAGTGCATCCAGAATTAAGGATTCAAACTCTTTCTTAAAGTCCATATCTACCAGAAATTGATATCATCGGACATCGTTTTGCGTCTTGGACGAATTCTGACGTGATTGATCACATCTATGTCGTCATCTTTCTTTTCCATCTTCCCAGCCGTGTAGAAACTTGGCTGGACGTTACCATTCAACTTAAAGAGATCGGTATCCGATACACTGTCTCCGTCGTAGTCGTACCCGATAAAGGATTTTAGCTTTTCCCCTGGAAGGATAATGGCTTTATTCGCCATTTGCTGACGAGTTTCGTCGTTTTGGATCTGATTCGAGGAGGCGGTCGAGTCCGGGATAAAAATCCCTAGTCCATTGAACAGGCTTTGAAAACTATTCAAAGCCTGCATCCGCATAATTGATCCAAATGTGTCTGTACTATCCGTAGATTCTGAAACAGTCGGAAAATACGTTAGATATACTTCCGATATGATCAGCTTTTCTACTATTCCACTGAGAAACGAATGCTCTTGCTTCAAGGGAAGCTCGTAGATCATCGATAAATAAATATCAATAAACTCTTCTTGCTCCTCTGCAAGGATTCGAATTAAGTCGGTTCCGATCCGGGTTTCTGTAACTCCGGTAATCCCGGAGTCTGTAATATCGACAACCGTGATTCGTCCAGCTAGTTTTCGCGTAATCGCGTCGATTCGAGCGTAACGCATTAAATCTATCCTCTTAAGAATCCGTACCAGTTCCGCAATTCTCGTCCCGTAGAAGTTGCTGTGTTAATCCAGCCTCTACCTTCTCTGGCTTTTGATACGATGTCGTTCGAGGTCGATCGGATATTTCCAGGTTCGTCCTGTTCTTCGTGCTCTCGTTTCCATGCTTCGAACTCTAGTCGTCTTTTTCGTTCCAGCTCTTGAGGGGTTAGTTTAGGGGTTGAAAAATCTGCGTAAAGCCGAACGGGAGACGAATAGCTCGATCGCTCCTTTTCAGCCTTAGTTTGCGAATCTAGGTACATTTTTCCCCCGATTCCTGCGGTAGCTAGCCCTGCTAGCGTTGCAGCCGGAAATCGAATATCAGTATTGGGTTTAGATCCAGCTTTCTTACTAGACGATTTTTCGGGTTTGACAGCAGGCTGATCGGAAGAAGGTTGTTTTGCAGGTTCTGAGGTGGGCTTAGCTGAACTCGTAGACACTGCTTTTGGTTTTTGATCGATGATTCGAGGAGGCTCGACTTCTCTTCTTATAGCCAAGGGAGAATCAGGTCGAGCAGCTTTTGAACGTTCTTTTACGGATGAGTCAGTCATTCTAGGAAGGACTTCATCGTTAACGATATTGACTCCTTTTCCGTTCCCGCCTTTTGTTTTATGGAGTTGACCTTCTGGACCCATCGGGTAATGCTCTAGGACAGTTGCATTCCTAGCTCGACGTTCGTACAAGGCTTTTCTATCGGTTAGCGGTTTTACGTCTTGTCCTGCTAGGATCTTCTCATCTAGTGACGAGGCTTTCTTAAACGCTTTATCTCCTAACTGCCTTAGTTTTTGCTTGTTAATTCTGAAATGTTTAGGGGATTGATAGCCGAAATCCCCTAGATCGATAGAATAAGCGTAGTCCGATCGCTCTGCGGTTGTAAACGTCCGCTGTTTCGACATGCTAGGACTAATCCGCTTTACCGTCCCGGCACGTTCAATCTTGGGTCCCACTTGACCCATGAAGTTAAACTGCGGAACTCCTTGCTTCATTCGTTTCCCTTGCTGGACCAAGGTATTCCCCGGAATCATTTGGGGAAGCACGCCTTTGTATGGCATTAGATAAACCTAAGATTATTAGTATTGTTAACCGGGACCGAGTATTCAAAATCGATCGGAGTGACATCTTCCCATTTTCGACCTTTCGACAACGGAACTCGTCGGTTTAGATCGTGGTATCCATCGAACCGCTGCTCTGATCGAAGCGTAACGACCTTCGTTGCGATCGCTTTTCCAATAGATTTAATAGCTTTCAATGCCTCGATCGACGCAGAGTTAATCTTAAGTCGATCGATCTTGACTTCTTGAACCGCAGGCGTGATTCGGACGACATATCCCCCGTTATCCAATCCTTGCAAAACAAACGGCTCAGACCGAATATCGCTTGGGACGGGTTTCGGCTTAACGGTTTCTGGCACATCCGAGCCTGTCGTAACGATCGATCGCGATCTTGCGTAAGCGAGATCGATCATCCCTTCTTCGTAGTTTCCGGCTTGGACAATCTCTCCGGTTTGAGAAACAAAAGGAACATGAACTTTATACAGCATTGGTTTCAGATTGAGGGACATAAGCGGCTCGTCCTGCGTTTTCTAGCTCACGGAGTTTTGCTTCTCTGTCAAGTGACCAGGCTTCCACGGAATCTCCTAGCATTGAGAGCAGAGGTGCGAGTCCTTGAAGTCCTTTTCCAACGGCTGCAATACTTGGAAATAGGGTTTTGTACTCGTCAGGGATAACAATGAACTTCAGCAGCTCTGCAAGCTGGTTTTCTTGCAGTGTGTATGGACTGGAGATTGCATCGACGGTAACCGCTCCGCTTTGGCAAGCCGTAACCGTTTCTCGAAAAAACTGAGCGGATCGAGGCTGATCATAGTAGGAGTAAATACAAATCGCTGCTGTTCGTTCTGTTCGTGAAACAATCGGATCGATCGGTAGCTTTTTTGCCATAGTAATTTACAGATGCGTTAGTCTAAAATAAACGGTTGATTCTATCACCAGAATACCAGGAACATTGACCTTGACGTAGTTATAGCGCCAGTTCACAAAATCTGCTATCGGAATAAACGCAACGGTAGGGGTGTGAACTACAGAAGTTTTCGTGTTGTTGGCAGTTGCTGGAAAAGGGGTGAGTGGATAAAGTGCGTTATATACACTATTGGTTGAAGCCCATAGAATTTGAGCATCCCAGTGATTTGTCGTGTTTATAGCTGCTCCGTTTAGGTAGAAAAAGTGCTCTACCCGTTCGGCGATAATCCCAGACGCGGTTGATCGTACAACACCGGAATTTGGAAACCAGTTCGTTACGGTGGCTGAGACGCTAGAGCTAAACAAGGTCGAGGAGTACAGCTTTTTGGAGCACCAGCGCGTTCCGTTCCAGAACCAATCCTCGACAGGTTTTCCTGGAGCCGTGTATTCTAACCACTCGTCATATAGTGCAGGAGTAGCCGGAGCAGTAGGGCTAATCGATCGAAGGTGGGTTGTAGAGAGTCCAGAAACCTTGGTTTCAAATGTATACGGGTCGCCACGCAACACTAGTTTGTTCGTAACCGTAGATCCGCCAATTTGAGCGTCCCCTCTAACCCCTAACCCTCCAGACGATATAATCGAACCTGTAGATGGATTAATGGCGGAATCAAGTCCGGTCGCATACATTGTTCGAAAGGATGCAGATGGAGCCTGAAGTGACGATCCTCCGTTATCGATACGCTGCCCAACGATTACCCGTTGGGATTGTCCAGTAGAAAGGTTATATCCAAGATGAAGGGTAGGAACGGTGGTATGAAGTCCGATCAGTCCGGGAATACTATCCGCGATCGACAAGGAGGCTCCTGGAGATCCAAACTGCGCAATGGTCCCACCGACCACAGCCGTATTAACGTTCAGTAAGCTAAAACGTCCCGTGGAGGGAGTTGTTGCACCTATCACGGTCCCGTTGATAGTACCCCCTGTAATAGCCACGCTGTTTGCGTTTTGACTGGCGATTGTTCCGAGAGCACCGACAGATGCCGGAGATCCAAGTACCGTCCAATACCCAGAAGAATAGAAAAACATCACCGATCGGTGCGGATTCACCACTACCGATTCACTATGGTGGATTGTACTGAGGGGGACAGTTGAAGTTGTCGCGATCGTAATGACAAAGTTTCCGGTATTGGCAATAATGAGAAATTGTCCCGGTTTTGTAAAAAGAGAAGGGGTTGCGACCGCTAGAAAATCAGGTGCATTAATTGTTAAAGCCGATGTTGTATATAAATTCCAAACAATATCTCGACTATTATGATCATACTCAATCCTAAAGCTTGCGTCGATCGCAACGTTAGGGGATACGACATCCTTTCCAGGGATTGAGTTCGTATGAATAACCCCGTCTAACAAAGACGCTGAAATCGGTGCAAGTGATTCTATCGTAACGTTTTCAGGTGGATAGTAAAATCCCATGCTAAGCTCCTTCGTAAGCGACATACCGGGAGATCGGCTGATCAACTACAGCCGCCGCGACCGCTACTATAGCGATCGGACAAAACCTGCCTGATTCAAACACTAAAGAACCTTTCGGCTCGATAACTAGTTTTGAAGCTTCGAAATCACTAGTTCGATCTGTAAACCCAACACACATCGGATAATCCCTATCCTGGTTTTGGATAATAAGATATTTTCGGTTAGGATTTGGATCAAATATAACCTGTGGACCAGTTTGCTCTAACGATCCTTGTGAGCTTCCCATTAAGCCGATAGAAGATAGAGACGCTAAGGCATCTAGCTTCTGGGATATTTGATTTAAGGTGGCAGGAAGCTGATCAAGCTTCGTAAGAATGTTAGCTGAAGTGACTTTCCCAGCTGCAACATCGGTCTGGATGTTGTTTGTGTGGCTTTGAATGTTGGTTAGATGATTGTTTATTAATACTGGAGCAATAACCTCGTTCAGGGTTGTGGCAAGCACAGATCCTGTCAAAGATCCGCCTGTTCCAGTACTTGGAGAATGTGCTAGGCTGATTTGAGCTGCTTGAGCACGTAGCGTCATCAACTGCTGCATTTGGATAAAAGTCGAACAGCTGTTGATCTTGTTATCAAGCCAGTCGATATAGCCTGAAAGCTTTACTGGATCTAGCATGTATATGCGTATATCTATTTACTATAAGTATACCGTGAGTTAGATTGCTATAAGAAAGGGCTTCTTTGATAGAAGCCCTGTAGTTGCTAACTTAATTGTTTAGCTAGCGTCTAGAATTCAAAGTCAGCGAGATTTTGTGCTTGCTCCAGAGCAGAGTTGTCCGTCATCTTGCGCGAGAAACCTTGTTTTGCGATCGACGGAGCCGTTACAATCATCATCGAGACCGTGCTGGAGATATCCAGCGGCGGTTCTTTTGATTTTTCGTAAGTGCGTTGGTAGATTCCTGCTTTTCCGCCATTTTCAAGTGTTCCCCCCAGAACTCGCTGAGCCATGCCTTTTTTAAGGAATGCCACACGGGTAGGATCAAGAAAACGGGTAGGAATATTACTTCCCGTGTTGTCACCGTCTAGCTGGAAGTGATCATCCACAGACACGATCGGCGGCAAGAACCGACGACCCAGAACATCATTCAACTGTTCGATCGAAACCGTACCCGTCATGCTCGTACCACCTACCAGCAAGGAAGATACGACCGCTTCACGAGTTGACTTCTGGCGCAGCAAGCACTGAATCAACTGTTCCGACATTGCGATCTCGTCAGCCGCAAATCCGTTGTCGTACTTATAGGCATAGTGCATTTCTACCAAGTCTTGAATTCCGTTTGCGGTTTCAAACTCAGTCCAACGACGAGCACCTGTAAGCTGCGATGGGAAGTGATTGTATCGAGCGGTCAATGCAGGCTTCCAGTCTAGATTGATGTTCAATCCAGTTCGGGAATCGCTATACTGCATTGCACCCGTCTGAATCACTTGCCAAGCCAGGTAGTCCAGCAAGTTCACATGACCTCGAACCAGAGCAGTCAGCGTTCCAAAGATCAGCTCAGCCAAGGAGTTATCTTGACCGACTTGAATCTTTCCTTCACCGACCGAGATGTTCTGGATCGTAATTCCACGAGCTTTTGCAAACTCGTTAACTTCCTTCAAGCGCCACTGCAAATCTTCGTTCCATTCGTGCTTCAATGCAGCCTTGAACAGACGAGATTCAATTTGACGGAACTTACCTTTCTGAGTCGAGGGATATTCCTGACCCGTAGAAACGAGCGATGCGATCGGATCGATTTGCTCGGTGACATACGCCAACCAATCACGACCGTCTTTTGTGGACATGGGAACGTACTTATCCAGTACGCGGGAGCGTTCCTTGAGTTTTGTCAGGGTGTTATCTACCACTAACTCTGCCGTCCGGGACTCCCGCTGTCCTTTCAGCCAAGATTCAATATACATTTATATAGTTCGTCCTAATAGTTAACTAGCGCGATAGAAACTACGGTTAATCCGCAGATCGCTCAGTTCTCGCTTGATTTGTCGATCGCAGTACGGAAGATTCTTTTCGTACACTCCATCTGCTTCGCAAATCGGCGCGTAGTGACGAATTGGTTCGTCCGTAAAGTCCATCGCGATCGGAGCAATCCCAAGAAGTCGATCAACCCGCAACCCGATCCGAGATCCAACCGGAGCCGCAAAGGCTGCGTTCGCGTTCAGCGTAATAACTCGGTTGCCTGATACTGTGTCTTGAACAATGGAGTTGATCGTACCGAGCGGAACAATACAGGCTCCAAGATATCCCGGATCGGTGGTGATCACATTCATTCGTGCAGTACCGCTAGAGCACGAGACATTCAACGCATAGGAATCATTCGCCTGTAGAATTAGCGTCGTTCCCTGAGCCGTAACCTTCACGCCTGGGATGCTATAAGTCGGGATCGGACCATCCCCAGAAATACTTACTGGACCCCCGGACGCAATCAAGGTCGCAAGTGTTGCCGCAGAGGCAGCGGTTGCCGTATAGGAGTAGGTCACCGCATCGATGGCGATCGTGAAGACATCTCCGGCTGCGATCGTTCCGTCCAGCGTGATTTTGGCATACCCAGTGACCTGAGTTAGCGTATCACCGACTTTGAACGATTGAGTCGATCCAGTCAACTCAACGAGCGGACTCGTAGGAAGGATAGCAGTGGCAGCAGAACCACGAGGTAGAAACCGAATTTCGTTATCGATTTCTGCCAAGAACGATCCTTCAGGAACGCTTTTCCGTCCTTTCAAATCAGGCAGGATGTCGCGATCGGACAGGTTAACACCAAACGGGGTGCGGGTCTGATTTTGTCCGTACAAAATCGGTTTCCCGTTGTCGAAATCTTTGATCTTTAGATACATTTAGTTAGCTCCCGAAAATCGCATCAATGTCAGCCGAAACCATCGTGTCGAGAGACGCTGAGAAGCTTGCGATCGCAACATCCTCATCGGTGATCGCGTGATCGCGGAACTCGACAAAATCCGATGCGTCCGATAGCATTCCGAGTGCATATTGAGTTGCAAACAGCATGGTGGGGACATCCACGCCGTTATTTGCAGCAACGCTCTGGAATTGCGCTAAACGACTTGCATCGTCTGAGAAGTTGCCGATCAGCATCGACTTAATCGAGGGAGGCATAGCGCCTGCATCGACATAGCGCTGTGCATGTTGATCAAGCGATCGCAACTCACCGTTCAATGCGCTGTAAGCTTGGAAATCTGCTAGCTGTGCTTCTACCGCAGAAACGCGGGATGCGGCTTGCTGCGCTGCAAACTCTGCACGATAGGACGGATTGTAATGGTATCCATAACTAGCAGCACCTTCTCCGCCTTCACCCAGCTCACCACCTTCAGCAGCACCTGCTTCAAGTTCGGCTTCGTTTGCATCAATCTCTTCGATCAATGCGTTGCGATCGGCTTCGTCAACTTCGGTAGCTGTCTGGATGATGACTTCGAGATCATCCTCATCAGCATCCGGGAATGCTTCGATAATGTCGGATAGAAGCTGCTCATCTTCGATAATCGTGTCACCTTGGATGATGGCAACAATCTCTTCTTCTCCGAGTCCTGTTGATTGCATTAAGCCTTCTACGCCTGCATCGATATCACCTTGATACTGTGATTCGATCAAATCCAGGAGTAGTTCACCAAATGCATTGGTTGGGTTAAATTCCACTTATTGTTGTTCTCCTATAGTTCCTTTTAGTCGTTCAAATGAACAAAGGATTACATTTCTTGTTCAGGGTTCAACGCACGATAGCCTGCGTAACCAGCCGCACCGAGTCCAGCCAATCCCGCCGCTGCACCTACACCTAAAGCACCTCGACCAATATTTCGTTGAGTTTGGGTCAGAGCCTGATTCCCTACAGCACGACCCTGTGCAATAGCTTGCCGTCTAAGCAAAGCAGCAGTTTTTTGATCGGCTAGTGATCTACCTGCGCCCATAGTAATGTTGCTGTATTCTGGATTCTGCATAGCATTTCGCATTCCAGAACGCTTTGCTTTGTTGTAGATACCATCTCCGTAGGAAGCACCTTCTTTAGCAAACGGATTCCAACCCTGCTTCATCCCGGTCGCTTTTTGACCGATCTTCATAGCCATATCATCAACAGCACCCATAGCACTTCCGTAAGCGCCTTTCAAAGAGCTTCGAATGCCAAAGTTCGCAACGTTACGAACATCCGAGTAGTAGTTAGCTAAAGCTACGGAGCTGGAAAATCGATATCCTCGATTCATTAAATATCTCCCGATCTATAGGCGATCGTTTATAGTTATACTCGTAACAATACAAGGGTCTAGTTAGACCCTTGCTCTAAATACTCATAATTTGCATACAGTCTGAATAGTTTTCTGCTTAGCGCCTTTAATCCAACCTATACAGTTCGTTGTCATATGCAGTCATAAAACTGTCCGTTGCTTTTCTATCTTTTTTTCTAGACGATCTAATATCGTCGGAATGTTTTACAACACCTGATCGGCGTGATTGTTTTGATTGGTGTTTTGACGT